>NZ_JBKGHJ010000129.1:0-18108 GCF_046520365.1 Corallococcus sp. 4LFB | reverse complement strand
GGCGGAGGCGGGGTGGGCATGGTCGGGCTCGGGGCGGGGGACGCCGGGGGCGTCCGGGGTGACTCCGTGCAGGCCAGGCAGGCGGCGAGCAGACAGGCGGATAGCAGGGGAGCGCGGTTCATGTCCCCGGGTCTAGTCCATCACGCCGGGAGGACATGCATGGCTCAAGGGCCCTCTGTGCAGGAGCCGTCACGTGGGGCCAGGCCCGGAATGCGGGCTTGCGTCGTCTGGGGACTTCGGTTACTCCTCCGGCACCGGAAAGCAGTTCTGCGCGATTAGCTCAGCTGGATAGAGCGTTGGCCTCCGGAGCCAAAGGCCGCAGGTTCGAATCCTGCATCGCGCGCAGACGTAAGGGCCCGGAATCACTGGGGAAATCCCAGAGGTTCCGGGCCTTTGCTTTTGGGTGCTGGAGCAGGTGCCTCCGTGACCACGGTCATGTCCTGAAGCCGCTGAACCGGGAGGGCTGGGGCCGCCAGCGCGGCCCGCTCAGACGCCCGTCACCTGCCGGATGAACGCGAGCATCCGCGAGCACGTCGTGTCCAGGTCCATGTGCGCCTCGGCCATGCGGCGGGCCTCGTGGCCCATGGCCTCCAGGGTGTCCGGGTGCCGCACCAGCGCGTCCAGCGTGTTCGCCAGCGCCCCGTAGTCCCCCACCGGCACGATGCGCCCGTCCACGCCGTCGCGCACCAGCTCGCCCACGCCGCCCGCGGGCGTGGACACCACCGCCAGGCCCGCGGCCTTCGCCTCCGCGATGGCCCACGACGACATGTCCGCCATCGTCGGGAGCACGAAGAGGTCCGCCGCCTGCGCCAGGCCGATGAGCTCCGGCGAGTTCGGCTGCACGCCCACGTGCACGTGCACGCCCGGCGGCGCCTCGATGCGCTCGGACGTCACCAGGTCCAGTCGCCAGTTCTTCCGCCGCGTCTCCCGCGCCCAGCGCAAGAGCAGCTTGCCGCCCTTGCGCCCCAGGTCGCCTCCCACGAAGAGCAGCCGCACCACGCCGTCCCGGGGCTTCTTCTCCGGCGCGGGCCGCCACAGCGCCGTGTCCACGCTGGGCCACACGACGTGCACGCTCGCGTCGGGCACGCCGTACTCCTCCACCAGCGAGCGCTTGGTGAACTCGGAGAAGGACAGCATCCCCTTCGCCAGGGCGTACGTGCGCCGGTGCAGCGCGTTCTTCGCCCGGCCCACCCAGCCCGCGTGCTGCGTGGGCAGGCCGTAGTAGCGCAGGTAGTCCTCCAGCCCGCTCGGCGTCGCGTCCGTGGAGATGACGCTGGGCACCCGGCGCATGAAGTCGTGCGCCAGGTGCGCCATCCGCTGCGTGTGCACCACCGCGGCCCGGACCGGCTCCTTCGCGAAGGCCTGGTTCAGCGCGCTGCGGGCCCGCAGCCCTCCGCGCACCGACAGCCGCGAGCGCACCAGCGGCAGCTGCTCCCAGACGTCATCCGCGTGCTCGTCGATGGGCAGCCACACCGGCGTGATGTCGTCGCGCCGCGCCATCGCCCGCTTGAGGTTGTCCAGGAACACCGCGTTGCCGAGCGTCGTCTCGATGGCGAACGCGATGCGTGGGGGCGATGACGACATCCGCTGCGCGAGCCTCCCGGGGCCGAGAGCGTCCCTCCCGGGTTTATAGCGACCCGGCGCGTCGTCACCAACAACGCCCTGGGAGCCCCGTCCGGATTCGCACGCGAGGGGTGGCGCCGCGAAGGGCTCAGGCCTCCGGTTGCGCGGGAGGGGGCGGCAGGTGGACGCGCACCTGGCGCACCCGGCGCGGCGACGCCTCCAGCACCTCCAGCACCGTGCCGTCCGGCAGCGCCAGCTTCGCGCCCTGCTCCGGGATGGCGCCGCCCGCCAGCGCGATGCACAGGCCCGCGACGGTGCCGTAGTCCTCGCTCTCCTCCAGCTCCAGCCCCAGCGTGCGGTTCACCTCGCGCAGGCTTGCCTCGCCCTGCACCACCGCGACGGAGGGGCTCTCGCGGCGCACGCGCTCCTCGGGCGTCTCGGACTCGCTGAGGATGTCCCCGACGAGCTCCTCCACCAGGTCCTCCACCGTCACCAGCCCCACCACGCCGCCGTGCTCGTCCACCACCACCGCCAGCTGCATGCGCCGGCGCTGCAGCTCCTTCATCGCCGCGATGGCGCGCATGGACTCCACCAGGAACAGCGGCGGGCGCAGCACGTCCTCCAGGACAATCAGGTGCGCCTCCCAGGCCACGCCCAGCAGGTCCTTGGCCACGATGTAGCCCACCACGTTGTCCAGCGTGCCCTCGTACACCGGCATCCGCGAGTGCCCGTGCTCCAGCAGCACCTGGCGGATCTCGTCCGTGCTCGCGTGGCGGCGCAGCGCGACGATGTGCTCGCGCGTCACCATCACGTCGCCCAGCGTCAGGTCGCCCAGCTCGAAGGCCCGGGAGGCGATCTCCCCCGCGCGCGGATCCAACGTGCCCTGCTTCGACGCCTCCGCCACCAGCTGCAGCAGCTCGTCCGGCGACAGCCGCGACTCGGAGAAGTTCGTCCGGTCCCCGAAGAGCTTCAGCACCACGTTGGAGCTCGCGGTGAGGAACCACACCAGCGGGCGCATCACCCACGCGAGCGCCTTGAGCGGCCGGCCCAGCGTCAGCGCGTACTGTTCGGAGAAGCGCAGCGCCAGCGACTTGGGGACCAGCTCCCCCAGCACCAGCGACAGGTACGACACCAGCGCGACCACCAGCGCGAACGACACCTGGCTCGCCGTCGCCTCCGGCATGCCCAGCCCCGCCAGCACCCCGGAGAGCCGGTGCGCGATGCTCGCGCCGCCGAAGGCCGCCGCCGTGGCGCCAATCACCGTGATGCCAATCTGCACCGTGGCCAGCAGCCGCTCCGGATCATCCCGCAGCGCCGACACCGCCTTCGCGGACCGGTTGCCCTGCTCCAGGAGCTCCTTCAGCCGCGTCTTGCGCACGGACAGCAGGCCCAGCTCGGCGCCCGCGAAGACGCCGTTGGCCAGCACCAGCAGCAGGATGATGACGAGCTCCGTGACGATGGCGGACCTCCTGGCCGGCGGGAACGCCTCCCGTCCTACACCCCCAGTGATTGCAGGAGGAGCGACAATTGGTCGCGGCTCGCTCCCTTGGGCAGGTAGTAGTGTGGACCCGACATGAGTGCGCTGCCCACATCCTGGGCCGCCGCCGAGGTGAGGAAGACGATGCGCGGCGTGGTCGACGCCCGCGGCAGCTTCGCCACCACCTCCAGGCCGCTCATGCCCGGCATGTTCAAGTCCAGCAGCATGACCCCGAAGCGCTCCCCCCGCCGGAGCGAGTCCAGCGCCTCCTGGCCGTCCGCTGCCTCGGTGGTCTCATAGCCAAGGTCCTCCAGGCTCACCCGGAGGAATTCCCTCCAGTCCGCGTCGTCGTCCACGACCAGGACCTTCCGAGCACCGTCATCCACCGCGAGTCGCCCCAAGCATCCTCCTGACCTGGGGAGAACCTTCCGTGGCCCCGCTGGCATTCGCGACACCTGTGTGAAGCCCCGCCATCCAGCAGCCAGCCGGCCAGGCCCTAGAAGAGCGCCATGCCCAGCTGGCCCACCAGGTACTGGAGGGCAGGCCTGACGTTGTGGACCGCCGTGCGTGGCTTCGCTGGCGCCGCCGCCTGGCACCACTCCGGCCCGCCCACCAGCCGGCCCGCCATGTGGCTGAAGACGCGGAAGCGGCCCAGGTCCGTGCTGCTGCCGGAGTTGTAGACGCGCAGCGCGCGCTCGCCCGGGCTGCCCAGGTCCGCTTCGTTCGGGATGTGCCGGTGGCCGTGCAGCACCAGGTCACACCGGCCGCCCACGCGCTCCAGCAGTTGGCTTCCCAACGCCAGCTCCGACGCGTGGGGCAGCCCCATCTTCGTGGCGATCCACTCCGGGAAGCTCTCCAGCGGCAGCGGCATCACGTGGTGGTGCAGCAGCACCGCGACCAGCGTGTCCCTGGGCGCGGCGTCCAGCGCGCGGCCCACCTGCTCCACGACGCCTTCCGTCAGCTCGCCATGGCTGTGGAAATAGTTGCGGTTGTGCTCACCGGTGGAGTCCACGCACACCAGGAAGAGGCCTGCCTTCTCCACCGTGTGGACCTTGCGTCCCTCCATGAACCCGCTGCCGACATCCTCGCCGGGCCGGTCATGGTTGCCGGGGATGAAGGTGAGGCGTCCGGTCTCCATCCAGGGCGAGAAGTGTTCACGGAAGCGCTGGAACTCCGCGTGGGAGCCGCGGTGCGTGAGGTCTCCCGTCACCACCACGTGATCCACGTCCTGCGCCGCCAGGGCCTTCACCAGTGAGGACGCCGCGGCATCGCTCTCGCGGCTCATGTCCAGATGAAGATCCGAAAGGTGCGCCAGCTTCAGGGAAGGCATGCTGGAAGAGATAGGCATTGCGTCTTCGAGCGGCGAGGGTTGCTGTGCGAAGGACCGTCAAAAGTTGGGCCAGCGTCGTTCAACCCACCCCGTTGCTGGGGATCCACTCCGCCGCGGGGGTGCCACGCGCGCGCAGCGGCACCAGGCGCGTGCCCGACACCACGCGCAGCCGCGTGCCGCGCCAGTCCACCGTGCGCCGGAACGCGCCATGCCACCACGCGGCGAAGAGCAGCGCGTCCTTCACCAGCACGGCGGGCGCCGCGCGCAGGGGAACCGGCTGGGGCCGCAGCGCGCGGAACACCGCCACGTCCACCCAGACCTTGCCCAGCGCCACCGCGAGCGCCGCCAGGCCCGTGAGGGCGGACGGGTGGAGCAACGCGCCCAGCACCGCGAGCGGAACCGGGTTGAGCAGCGCCTGCGCCAGGTACGTCGAGGGCGATACCGCTGTGCGGTGGATGACGCTCCAGCGCAGGTAGCGCTGGAAGAAGGCGTCCACGCCCTTGCGCAGGGACACGTTGAAGACGGGGGCGTGCGCCAGCACCACGCGCTTGCCCAGCTTGCGCGTCACCCACTGGCCAATGACGTAGTCCTCCGCCAGCACGTCCTTCACGGAGAAGAAGCCGCCCAGCGCCTCCACGTCCTCGCGGCGCAGCGCCATGGACTTGCCCACCACGATGTCCCGGTCCGCCACGTGCTTCGCGGCGATCATCCCCGCAGCCGCGCTGGAGGACAGGTGCAGGTTGTCCAGGAGCGAACCGAAGCGCTGCTCGCCCAGCCCCGCCACCGGGTGCGTCACGCAGCCCACCGTGGGGTCCTCGAAGGCGGCGGCGATCTCCTCCAGGTAGCCCTCGCCCACGCGGGTGTTGCTGTCGCTCACCACCCAGAGGTCGAAGCGGGCCTCCGACGACAGCGTCACCAGCTGGTTCACCTTGGGGTTCAGGCCGGGCTCGCCCTCCTGGAGCACCACGCGCATGACGCGGGGCCACTTCGCCTCCGCGGCCTTCGCCACCGCGTAGGCCGGGTCGCGCGCGTCCTTCACGCCCAGCAGGACCTCGTAGTGGGGGTAGGGCAGCCGCGCGAAGGAGGCGAGGTTCGCCTCCAGGTCGTCATCCACGCCGCACAGCGGCTTGAGGATGGACAGGCCGGGGCGGTGCGTGGGGGCGGCGGGGACGGTGCGGCGGTGGCGGCGCACGAACAGCGCCTGGAGGAGGAGGGCCAGGAGGCCCACTGCGGACGCGGCCAGGAGGAGGCTGGAGGCGATGAGCATGTCGCCACCCTAGAGGCCCCACAAGGCGGGACCGGGGCGGCGGGGCGGCGGGACGGCCAACTCGCCGTGACACCCCGGTGAAGCCGCCTGGCGCCTCCGGAGCCGCCTACTCCAGGTCGCGGCTTCGCGGGTGGCGCACGTCCTTGCCGCGCACCATGTAGATGACCATCTCCGCCACGTTGAGCGCGTGGTCGCCAATGCGCTCCAGGTGCTTCGCGATGAACATCAACGCCGTGGCCCGGCGGATGTTGCGCGAGTCCTCCATCATGTACGCCAGGAGCTCGTTGAAGATCTTCAGGAAGAGGGCATCCAGCAGGTCGTCCCCCTTGAGGACGTCCTCCGCCTTGGCCGCGTCCCCGGACACGAACGCGTCCAGCGCCTTCTTCACCTGCTGCTGCGCCAGCTCCGCCAGCTTCGGCGTGTCGATGTACGGCGCCAGCGGCGGCACCTGGTTCAGGTCCATGGCGCGCTCGGCGATGTTCACCGCCAGGTCGCCGATGCGCTCCAGGTCGGTGACGATCTTGAGCGCCGTGGTGATGAGGCGCAGGTCCGACGCGGCCGGCTGGCGCAGCGCGAGGATGCGGCGGCACAGGTCGTCGATGTCGACCTCCAGCCGGTTCACCTCGCGGTCCGCGCCCACCACCTGCTCCGCCAGCGCCGAGTCGCGGTCGGTGAGCGCGCGGGTGCTCTGCGCGATGAGGGTCTCCACCTTGGCCCCCATGGCGAGCAGCTTCTCGCGCAGGTTGCGCAGGTCCTGCTCGAATGCCTTGTCGGTGTGCGTGGCCGCCATGTCGTCCTGTCCCGTCGCGGGGAGGTTCAGCCGAACTTCCCGGTGACGTAGTCCTCCGTGCGCTTCTCGTGGGGGTTGGTGAAGATCTGCTCCGTGGGGCCGCACTCCACCAACTCCCCCATGTAGAAGAAGGCCGTCCGGTCGCTCACGCGCGCGGCCTGCTGCATGTTGTGGGTCACGATGGCGATGGTGTACGTGGCCTTCAGCTCGTGGATGAGCTCCTCGATTTTCGCCGTCGCGATGGGGTCGAGCGCGGACGCGGGCTCGTCCATGAGCAGCACCTCCGGCTCCACCGCGAGCGCCCGCGCGATGCACAGGCGCTGCTGCTGGCCGCCGGACAGGCCCAGGGCGCTCTCGTCCAGCCGGTCCTTCACCTCGTCCCACAGCGCGGCGCCGCGCAGGGACTTCTCCACCCGCGCCGCCAGCTTCGCCTTGTCCTTGAGGCCGCCCACGCGCAGGCCGTAGGCGACGTTCTCGAAGATGGACTTGGGGAAGGGGTTGGACTTCTGGAACACCATGCCCACGCGCCGGCGCAGGTCCACCACGTCCAGGGCGCGGTCGTGGATGCTGCGGCCGTCCAGGAACACGCTGCCGTCGTGGTTCGCGCCGGGGATGAGGTCGTTCATCCGGTTGAGCGAGCGCAGGAACGTGGACTTGCCGCAGCCGGACGGGCCGATGAGCGCCGTCACCTTGTGCTCGGGGATGGCCAGGCTCACCTGCTTGATGGCCACCTTGCTGCCGTAGCGCAGGGTGAGCTCGCGGGCTTCCATCTTGTTGCGCGGCGTGGCGGAGGAGAGGGGCATGGGCGGAGGAAGGAGCGTCAGTGGCCGGCCGCGGCCTTGCGGCGCGTGCGCGTGCGGATGAGGACCGCGACGAGGTTGAGGGCGAAGGTGAGCAGCAGCAGCACCAGCACCGTCGCGTACAAGAGCGGGCGGGTGGCCTCCACGTCCGGCGACTGCGTGGCCAGCACGTAGGTGTGGTAGCCCAGGTGCATGAACTGCGAGTTCAGGCTGGTGGGCAGGTCCGGCAGGAAGTAGGCCGCGCCGGTGAAGAGGATGGGCGCCACCTCGCCCGCGCCCCGGGAGATGGCCAGCACCGCGCCGGTGAGGATGCCCGGCAGCGCGCCCGGCAGCACCACCCGCGCCAGCGTCTGGGACTGGGTGGCCCCAGCGCGAGGCTCGCGGTGCGGTGCTCCTGCGGCACGGCGCGCAGGGCCTCCTCCGTGGACACGATGACGACGGGCAGGGTGAGCACCGCGAGCGTCAGCGCCGCCCAGAGGATGCCCGGCTGGGCCCAGTGCAGCTCCTGGTAGCCCAGCGCGTGGTCCAGCCCCCGGCCCACGAAGAGGATGAAGAAGCCCAGGCCGAAGAGGCCGAACACGATGGAGGGCACGCCCGCCAGGTTCGCCACCGCCACGCGCACCGCGCGGGCCAGCAGGCTGCTGGGCGGCGCGTACTCGTGCAGGTACACCGCCGTCAGCACGCCCACCGGCATCACCGCCAGGGTCATGAGCAGCGTGAGCGCCGCGGTGCCGAAGAGGGCGGGGAAGATGCCGCCGCCCATCATCCCGTCCGTGGGCGCCTGGGAGAGGAACCGCCAGGACAGGTGGCTCCAGCCGCCCCGGACGACGTCCAGGAGGATGATGGCCAGCATCGCGACCATGACGAACGCGGCCAGCCCCGTGAGCGACACGAGCGCCAGGCCCACGACCTTGCGAGTGGCGTGCTTCACCCCGCACCTCCCTTGAGCCGCTGGATGACCTTCTTCGTCCACACCCCCGCCAGCATGTTGAGCAGGAAGGTGAAGAGGAACAGCTCCACGCCAATGAAGAAGAGCAGCGCGTAGTGCGGGCTGCCCACCACCACCTCGCCCATCTCCGCGGCGATGGTGGCCGACAGCGAGCGGACGGAGTCGCCCAGGTTCCAGGACACGATGGCCGCGTTGCCGGAGGCCATCAGGACGATCATCGTCTCCCCGATGGCGCGCCCGAAGCCCAGCACGCACGCGGCGAGGATGCCGGGGGCCGCCGCCGGGAGCACCACCTTCCACGCCGTCTCCCAGGGCGTGGCGCCCAGGGCCAGGGACGCCTCGCGGTAGCTGCGCGGCACCGCGGTGAGCGCGTCCTCCGTCACCGTGAAGATGACCGGCACGATGGCCAGCGCCAGGCCCAGGCCCGCCACCACCGCGTTGAGGCGGGAGGTGAAGCCGAAGGTGTCCTGGAGGAACGTCGCCATCACCATCAGCGCGAAGAAGCCCAGCACCACGGACGGGATGCCGGCGAGCAATTCGATGGTGGGCTTGAGCACCTCGCGCAGGCGGCGGGGGGCGAACTCCGCGGCGAACAGCGCGCCGAAGATGCCCAGGGGCACCGCCACCAGCATGGACACGGCCGTCGTCTTCAGCGTGCCGACGAAGAGCGGAATCATGCTGACCTTGGGCACGCCGGACACCGGCTGCCACACGTAGGCCAGGGGCTTTCCCTTCCGCACCAGCTGCGGGAGGAACATCTTGGAGAAGCTGGCCTCCTCGCGCGCCGCCGCGTCGGTGACGAGCAGCAGCGCCTCCTTCGCCACGAAGACGAGGATGAGCACCAGCGCGGCGATGCCCGTGAAGGCCACCGCGGTGATGAGCGCCGCGATGGCCTTCTCCTTCAGCTGCCGCCGCCGGGCCGCGGGCGACAGCGTGGGCAGCGCCACCGGGGGCGCGAGGTCCTGCTCCTGCATGACGGCCTGTCTATCCAACATGGGACCCCCGCGCCGGGTGACAATCGCGTGACGCCGACTACTTCACAGGGAAGTAGCCGACCTGGGTGACGATGGCCTGACCCTCGGCGGACAGCGCGAAGTCGATGAAGGCCCTGGCCTCACCGGCGGGCTTGTTGCGCAGGTAGAAGAACAGGTCGCGCGACAGCGGGTACTTGCCGCTCTTCACGTTCTCGGCGGTGGGGGCGAAGGCCTCGTTGCCCTTCTTCACCTTCAGCTCCTTGATGCCCTTGGCGTACGCGGCGCCGCCGTAGCCAATGCCGTTCTTCTCCTTGGAGACCGCGTTGACGACGGCGGCGGTGCCCGGGAGCGTCTGCGCGGCAGCGGCGAAGTCGTCCCCGTCCAGCACGGTGTCCTTCACGAACACGTAGGTGCCGGAGGAGTTCTCACGCGAGTACAGGACGATGGGGGCATCCGCGCCGCCCACGGCCTTCCACGACGTGGTGTCGCCCAGGTAGATGTCCTTGAGCTGCTCCACCGTGAGCGCGTCCAGCTTGTTGGACTCGTTGACGTAGAAGGTGACGCCGTCCTTCGCCACGGACACGGAGGAGGGAGGCGTGTTGTAGCGGGCGCGGAGCTTCTCCTCCTCCGCCTCCTTGATTTCGCGGCTGGACATGGCGATGTCGGTGGTGCCGTTCTGCAGGGCCGCCAGGCCCGTGCCGGAGCCGCCGCCCGTCACCTGAATCTTCGTGGCGGGGTTCTTCTTCATGAACGCCTCCGCCCAGCGCTGGACGAGGATGACCATGGTGTCCGAGCCCTTCACCGTCACCGTGCCTGCCTGGGCGGAGAGCGGGAGGACGGCGAGCCCGAAGGCGGCGAAGCTTGAGAGCAGAGTCTTCTTCATGAGGTGTCTCCTCTAGAAACGTGCCTGCATCTGCAGGGTGAACAGGTTGTCGTGCGGGTCCAATGCCTGGGCCACGGCGTGCGTCATGGGGATTTCGTAGGTGGCGGAGACCTTCAGGTTCTCCCCGAAGTGGTGCTGGACGACGAAGCCCACGGTGTCGACGGCGTTGTCCGCGCCCGGCACCTCGCCCGCGGCCAGGTCCGCCTGTCCGTTGTGCGGGTCGAAGGTGTCGTAGCGCACGGCCACCGCGTCGTTGAGGCCGATGTTCTGGACGAGCAGCAGGTACCAGCCGTGCGCGGGCACATCCAGGTGGGTGGCGTTGTTGGCGGCGCCGTAGGTGCGGCCTGCGATGAACTCGCCCTTGAGGGAGGTGCCGCCCAGGGGCACCACGTCGAAGTAGGCCTGGAGGTCCGCGCCGATGCGGCTGCGCTCGTAGGCGTGGCGGAAGGTGTCCGTGGGCAGCCGGCCCATCGCGTGGCCGTACCAGCCGGAGACGCCGCCCGCGAGCCACTTCAGGTCGAAGCCCAGGTGGGCGACGAAGTCCTTCTCCTTGTCGTTGTCCTGGGTGGTGCCGCCGTCGGTGCCGGCGCCGTCGAAGACGCCCACGGCGAGCCGCAGGAACTTGTAGCGGCCGTTCACCTTGGCGCCGCGGTCGCGCTCGGCGGGGAGCATGTTGCGCACCACGCGGCTGCGCTCGGGGAACTCGCGGTCGCTGGAGGACTGGGGGCCTTCGTAGCCGAAGGGCCACTTCATCTGGCCCAGCGTGACGGACAGCTGCTGCTTCGTGCCGGGGACGAAGAGGGTGGCCTCCGCGTCCTTGAGCGTCACGCCCGCGGGCACCGCGTCGATCTGCAGCACGAACTGCGAGAGGTCCGTGGTGTACGTGGCCTTCAAGCGGCCTCGGCGGACGACGAAGCGGCTGTAGCCGCCCGCGCCGCTGTCATTCAGGTCCTGCTGGTACTGGTAGCGGCCCTGGACGTAGCCGGAGAGGCGCAGCTTCTTGAGGGCGGACAGGGTGTTCTTCGTCTCCGTGTTCTGCTCCTCCAGCGCCTCCACGCGGTGCTCGTCCGCGGTCAGCCGCTCGTCGATGGAGGGCGAGCCTTCCGGGACGGTGGGGGCGTTGGCGCGCGGCGGGGGCGGGGACGCCGGAGCCTGGGGGGCCGTGGCGGAGGGCTCCACGGCCTCGCGCGGCTCGGAGGCCGTCGGGGTCGGGAGCGCTTGCTGGGGCGTGGGGGCCTGGGCCATGGCGGCGCTGGAGGTCAGCAGGGAGGCGGTGACGAGGAGTGAGCGCATAGAAGGTCGGCGGGCGTCTCGGGGGTGTCGAGAACGGGTGACGATCTATGGGGCGGATGTGGCCGTTTGACGGCCCTTGCGTGACAAATGGGTAACGGCGGGGGACGGCGCCTGCCTACCCGGCCGCCGGGTCCACGATGCGGTAGCCCACCCCGCGCACCGTCTCCAGCAGGGCGCGGGCGGGGCCCAGCTTGTCGCGCAGGCGCATCACGTGCGTGTCGATGGTGCGCGTCTCCAGCGCGCTGGACAGGCCCCAGACCTGCTCCAGGAGCTGCTCGCGCGTCTGCACCCGGCCCAGCCGGGCCATGAGGAACTCCAGCAGGCGGAACTCCAGCGCGGTGAGGGGCGTCTCCTTCTCCTCCACGAAGAAGCGGTGCTGGGTGACGTCCAGGCGCAGGGGGCCCAGCGCCAGGGGCGGGGTGCCCTCCTGGGGCGCGGACGCGCGCCGGAGGATGGCCTTGAGCCGCAGCACCAGCTCGCGCACGGAGAAGGGTTTGACGACGTAGTCGTCCGCGCCGACCTCGAAGCCGCGGATGCGGTCCGCCTCCTCGCTCTTCGCGGTGAGCATGACGATGAGCACGTCACGCAGGCGGGGGTTGGCGCGCAGGTGGCGGCAGACCTCGATGCCGGACAGGTCCGGCAGCATCAGGTCCAGCAGCACCACGTCCGGGGACTGGTCGCGCGCGGCGGTGAGCGCCGCCTCCCCGGTGAAGGCCACGCGGGTGGTGAAGCCCGCGCCGCGCAGGTTGAAGTCGATGAGCTCCGCGAGGTCGCGCTCGTCGTCGACGATGAGTACGTGGGACATGACGGGCACGTACTGTGCGCGCATCGCTTCGCGCCTACGTGACGCGCCGGCAACAAGTGCGTCACGGGCGGCGCAGGGAGCGCCCCGGGGCCGCCATCCATTGCAGGCTGAACGCGCGTCCTTCAGGCCGCAGCGCCACCGCGCAGCCCTTGCGGAGCTTGTCCGGCAGGGCCTGGCCCAGCGCGAGCGCGGCGGCGCGCTCCAGGGAGGGATTGTGTCCCACCAGGGCCCAGCCCGGCCCCACGTCCCGCGCCAGCTTCAGCACGTTGCGGGCCGCGCCCTTCATGGGCACGAGCGCGGGGTGGACCTCCACGTGGGACAGGCCGAGCGCGTCCGCGAGCAGCTCCGCGGTCTGCACCGTGCGCACCAGCGGGCTGGTGATGATGCCCATGAGGGGCGTCAGGCGCGCCAGCTTCTTCGCGTGCTGACGGAAGGCGGCGCGGCCCTGGGGGGTGAGGGCGCGGGCCTCGTCGCCCAGGGCGTGGGAGTCCTCGGCCACGGCGTGGCGCACGAGGAGGAGGGGCAGGTCGCGGTCGGCCATGGGCGCGCGTTGTAGTGCGTTTCGCGCCCGCGGGGATGTGACGAACGGGTGGACTGCTGCGTGGATTACTCCACACCGCCCAGGAGGAAGGCGAGCAGCAGCAGCGCCAGGACGCCGGTGGTGATGGCGGCGAAGGCGCGGTCCTTCTGCGCGCGGAAGATGCCCAGGGACAGGGCCACGCGCAGCACGGGCACGGTGATCATCACCAGCAGCCCCGCCATCACGAAGGACTGGCCGCGCACGGCCAGGACGCCCTCGAAGACGTCCGGCAGCCGGTGCGGCACGGAGTCCGGCGAGGTGAGGCGCTGGAGCGCGTCCGGCGACGAGAAGTAGTCCGGGTGGCGCAGGAACGTCATCGCCATGCCGCAGGTGACCAGCGACAGGCTGAGCAGCACCCCGCCGCGCAGCAGCTGGCTGATGAGCAGCTCCGGCGTGAGGAGCGCCTCCTCGTGTGGGACGGCGGGGGTGGCGCTCGTCTCTTGAGGAGACGGAGGCTCGGAGGGCGCTGGACTCATCCGTGGATCCCCTTGGACAGCATCTCGTATGACACCCAGAGCAGGACGGCGACGAAGAGCATGCGCAGCGAACCGCTCTTGAGCTTCGTCAGGTAGCGCGAGCCCGCGAACGCGCCCAGCGTGACGCCCACGCAGACGGGGCCGGCGATGAACGGGTCGATGTCGCCGCGCGCGAAGTAGATGCCCGCGCTGGCCGCGGCCGTGACGCCAATCATGAAGTTGCTGGTGGCGGTGGAGACCTTGATGGGCAGCCCCATCGCCAGGTCCATGGCCGGCACCTTCAGCGCGCCGGAGCCGATGCCCAGCAGGCCGCTCACCGTGCCCGCGACGTACATGAGCCCCAGGCCCACGAGCGGCCGGTGCACGCGGTACGCCACCTCGCCGCCGGTGGACACGTCGTAGTAGCTGCCGTGCAGCGCGAGCCGGTCCGCGAGCGCGTCGGGCGGTGGCTCCTCCCGGGGGCTGCCGTCCTCGCGCAGCTTGCGCAGCATCGCGAGCGCCGAGTAGGCCATCACCGCGCCGAAGAGGAAGTAGAGCGCGCGGCCGCCCACCATGCCCGCGAGCATCGCGCCCGTGACGGCGCCCGCCACGGTGGCCACCTCCAGGAACATGGCCACGCGCATGTTGGCCAGGCCGTCGCGCACGTACGCCGCCGCCGCGCCGCTGGACGTGGCGATGACGGACACGATGGAGGCCCCCACCGCGTAGCGGATGTCCACCTTGAGCACGAGCGTGAGGACGGGGATGAGGATGAGGCCACCGCCCAGGCCCAGCAGCGAGCCCAGCAGGCCCGCGCCGACGGAGACGCAGAGGACAATGGCGACGAAGTTGAATGGAGTGGCGTCCAAGGCGGTGGCCATCTTCCTCCGGGCCTTCCCGCATGCAAGCGCTTCACGCGGAGCCCGTCTGGCCGCCTGCCGCGAACGCCCCCGGGGACGGGGGCGCGGGTGGGTCCTCAACGCTCCTGGGGCGCTTCCTGGGGCTTCGTGTCCGGCGCCGGCTTCGTGTCCGGCGGCTGGGGGATGGGCCAGCCCTGGAAGAGTGGCCAGCCCCGGTAGGGGTTTCCCTGGGAGGGCTCCTCCTCGGACTCGGGGGCTTGCGGCCTGGGGTGGTGCCCGGGGCGGGGCGGCGTGCGCAGCAGCACCCACGACAGCACGATGCACAGCAGGCTCATCACCACGATGCTCCATGCGCGCGTGCGGGGCTCCAGCTCCATCTAGAAGCGCCCCCGCTTGAGCAGGTCGCCCTTGGAGAGCGACCCCAGCAGGCGCCGCTGCCCATCCACCACGGGCAGCCGCTCCAGCTCCGTGTGGCCGAACCGCGCGGCCACCTCCGCCAGCGACAGGTCCGGGGTGATGGGCTGCACGCCGGTGTCCATCACGTCCGCGGCCACGGTGGCCTGGAGCAGCGAGTGGTCCGGCAGGTGCCCCTTGAGCGCGTCCAGGCTGATGACGCCCAGCAGGCGCCCCTCCGCGTCGGTGACGTACAGGTCCGCGCCCGCGGGCTGCTCCAGGAGCAGCACCACCACCTCGTCGAAGGTGGCGGAGGGCGGCACCCGCTGCGTCGCGGGGGACAGGAGCGAGCGCACGCCCTCCTCGCGCAGCCAGTGCGGCACGGTGGCCGGCACGCGCACGTCGCGCTTCGCGAGCACGGACGTGTAGAGCGACTCCGGCTCCAGCCGGCGGCTGACGACGGCGGCCACCACCGCGGCGAGCATCAGCGGGAGGATGAGGTCGTAGTCGCCGGTCATCTCGAAGATCATCAGCACCGCGGACACGGACGCATGCGTGGTGCCCGCCAGCACCGCGCCCATGCCCAGCAGCGCATAGGCCCCGCTGGGCGCCGCGCCGCCCGGAAGCGCCCGCTCCACCAGCATCCCGAACGCGCCGCCCAGCAGCGCGCCGAAGAAGAGGGACGGGGTGAAGAGCCCGCCCGGCACCCCCGCGCCCGCGCACAGCGACGTCACGGCCAGCTTCGCCAGGGGCAGGATGAGCAGCAGCGCCAGGGGCAGCGTCCCATGCAGCGCCATGTTCACGGAGTCGTAGCCGTTGCCCATGAGGTACGGCCCCGCGATGGCGGTGAGGCCCACCACCGTCATCGCGACCAGCGGCATGAATGGCGTGAGCCACGAGGGCAGCTTGTCCAGCAGGTCCGAGGCCAGGTTGATGCCGCGCACGTAGAGCGCGGAGGCCCCGCCCACGAGCACGCCCAGGAGGATGGCCAGCACCAGCTCGCGCGGGTGGGTGAGGGCGTAGTGGGGGATGACGTAGCTGGGGTGGTCCGCGATGAGGGTGCGCGACACGAGCGTCGCCACCACGCACGACACGACGATGGGGCCGAAGAGCTCCAGCGCGAAGCTGCCCAGCAGCACCTCCAGGCCGAAGAGGGCCGCGCCAATGGGGACGTTGTACGCGGACGCGATGCCCGCCGAAGCGCCGCACGCCACCAGCACGCGCGCCTGGCCCGGCCCCAGCCGCAGCCACCCGGACAGCGCGGAGCCGCTGGCCGCGCCCGTCTGGAGGAGCGCGCCTTCGCGGCCCAGCGGCGCCCCCAGCGCACCGCGATGATGGACACGAAGCCGCGCAGGAGCGCGCGGGGAAGGGCAGCCGCCCGGACTTTACCCAGATGGATTCGATGATGCCCGCGGTGCCGTGGCCGCGCAGCGGCTGGCCCACCAGCAGGGACACCAGCGTCACCAGCGCGCCGCCCAGCACCGGCACCAGGAACCGGCGCCAGCTCGGCGACGCGAGCGCGCCCTCCAGGAAGTGCTCCGTGTTGCTCTGCCAGAACAGGTGCTGGGTGAAGCGCAGCACGGCGAGCAGCGCCACCGCGCCCAGCCCGGAGATGAGCCCCACGCCCACCACCAGCACCCAGAACCGCCGCTCCTGTCCCAGCAGGCCCTGGATGATCCGCCGCAGCCAGGGCGAGGGCGCCCCCGTCCTCAGCTCGGGGTGGACTGCTCCGGGTACGGGTTCGGGCATGGCCTCCACACCTGTCCAATGTACGGAGCCGGAAAGGGTCTTCCCGGGGCCGCGCGGCATTTCCCGGGCCCTGCCCGCCCGGCGGGCCGCTCTCCGGACAGTCTACTTGCCCGACGGAGTCCGGGCCGCCTTGTCCTGCGTGCTGCGTGCGGGCTGGCGTGCTCCCGGGTCCCGGGGCGGCGCGGACGGCGGGGGCGGGCCTCCCGGTTCCTCCGCGAGGCCCAGGTGGAGGCCGGGAGGCGGAGGGGGCTTCAGCACGGCTTCCGTCCGGGTCGCGGGCTCGGTGGCGCCCGGGGCGAAGCGGTCCGCCAACTCCGCGGCGGCGTCGCTCAGGTCCCGGTGCGCGACGATGGTGCGCTCCAGCGTCTTGCCCAGGCGGGCGGACGTGTCGAAGGTCTGCCGGGACTCATCCGAGCCCGGCAGCGAGTCCTGGTACGAGAACGCGAGCGTCGCGTCCCTGCGCAGCGCCTCCAGCAGCCGGGCCAGCTGCTGTTGCAGCTCCGCGTCCTGGTCCGCGCGCGTGCGCTCCCGCAGGCCCCGCTCCCCTCCGAACCAGACGCGCCCCACGCGCCCGAAGCCCTCCTGCGCGGAAGGGACGGGCAGGTCCTCCATCACGATGAGCGGGTGCACGCGGCGCGGGAAGTCCTGTTCGTACAGCGCGAAGAGCAGCGCGCCGTCCGCGCGGGGGAACACCGCCGCGGTGCGCGAGCCGAAGGGGAAGAAGGGCGTGGCGGACACCTCCGCGCGCTTCGCCACGCGGGCACGGGCCAGGGCGTCCAGCGGCGTCGTTCCCTCCGTCGCGCGCCTGGGCGTGCGGCGCAGGTGGGTCATCAGGTCGCGCGCCTGGTCGATTCCCACCACCACGTTGAGCGCGCTGCCGCGCGAGTAGCCCGCGTGGTAGACGCCCACCAGCTCGAACTCGCCCGTCTTGCAGGAGATGGCGAGCACGGGCGACCCCGAGTTGCCCTGGGACAGGAGCGCGTCGATGACGAAGTCGTCGTGGTACCAGTCCTTGTATTCGTCGTGGTCGTAGGCGGAGATGACCTTGCCCATGTTGGTGGCGTTGAAGACGCCCAGCGGGAAGCCGCGCACGTCCACCACGTCGCGCTCGCGCACGGCGGCGCTCCTGCCCACCTTCCACGGCATCACCGTCAGCGGCGTCTTCGACTTGATGACGGCCAGGTCCAGCTGCGGATCCATCACCGCCGTGGACAGCGGGATGTCGTCGCGGTCGTAGTGGTCCGCCTCGCTCTCCACGATGCTCAGGGCGTCCTTCACGCGCTTGCAGCCGGAGGGCACGCCGTCCACCGGGTGCGCGTCGCTGGTGACGTCCGGCCACTCCACGACGTGCTCGTTGGTGAGCAGCAGCGTCTCCCCGGCCTGCTGCCGGTACGCGAACGCGGTGCCGTGCGCGGACACCGGCGTGCGCGTGCGGCGCACGTTGCCCTCCGCGCCGTAGGACAGGCACTCGTACACGGCGGTGCTGCGCACGCAGTACGTGTACTTCTTCCGCAGCGCCTGTTCGAAGGCCCGCGCCTTGGGGGACAGCGCGCCGTAGCTGTCCGCGTATTCGCCCTCGCAGTACGGCGCGGGCGGCGGCGCGATGGGCGGTGGAGCGGGGGGCGCCGCTGCACCGGAAGCGGTCAGGGACACCGTCACCACCGACAGTCCGACCCTCCACCCGACCATGGCTCCTCCCGCGTTGTCGTCGCCTGAGGTGTTGCTAAGGCCCGCCGCGCCCCCGTGCATCCGTGTGCGCGGGAGGGCAGGCGGATTTCGCGGTGCGAAAAGCCCGCTGTCCGTCAGAAGCGACGGCACGCCTGTCCATTCCCGGACGGGCCTGCCCCACGCGCGCGCACCCGGTGGGCGTTCGCCTCACCCGTCCAGGTCGTTGAGCGCGTCGGGCGGCAGCGGCGAGGCGCCCGTCACCGTGCCGTCCA
>NZ_JBKGHJ010001299.1:0-256 GCF_046520365.1 Corallococcus sp. 4LFB | reverse complement strand
AGCAACACCTGCCACGCCGCGAGCATCACCATGAAGGACGTGGCCCCTTCCTGACGGGCCAGCACGGACAGCTTCTCCTCCAGCGCCTTCGGCATCAGCACCGACGCATTCGCGCCGTGGAAGCGCTGTACCGCCGGACGCGGCCGATCCGTGGGCAACTCCAGCGCGTGCGGTGCACCTTCCAGTTGCTGGCGCCACCATGCGAGCTGGCCTTCCAGCACCTCGCCTTGCAGCCAGCCTCGCTGCCACGCCGCGT
>NZ_JBKGHJ010001298.1:0-268 GCF_046520365.1 Corallococcus sp. 4LFB | reverse complement strand
GGTTCGCGCGGGCTTCAAGCTGGGCGTACGTCAGCGAAGCCTCTCCCAGGACCAGGGCGACGGCGTCGGGTGTGCGCTGCGCCTGCCGGGCGAAGTGGACGTGGACAGGGACTTCCGTCGGGCTGGCGGCGGCCGTGTCATTCCACTCCACGAGGATGCGCTGACGCTCGTCGCTGGAGAGAAGGGACAGCTCCGCCACGGGCTGCTCGGGACTCGCGGCCACGGCCTCCAACAGCGTGCGCAGGTGGCTCGCCATCCGCTCGACGGT
>NZ_JBKGHJ010001297.1:0-268 GCF_046520365.1 Corallococcus sp. 4LFB | reverse complement strand
GCTGGAGACGGACGCGGGCCTCAAGGGCTACCTCGAATACACCACCGACCTCTTCCCCCCCTCCACCGCCGCCCGCATGGCCGAGCACCTGCGCGTGCTCCTTCTGGCTGCCGTCGCGCAGCCTGACCACGCCGTGTCCTCACTGCAGTTGCTCACGGGGCAGAGCGCGAGCAGGTGCTGGTGGCGTGGAACGCCACGCGGGCGCCCTTCCCTGAAGCGTGCGTGCACTCGCTCTTCGAGGCGCAGGTGCGCAACGCGCCCGAGGCGC
>NZ_JBKGHJ010001296.1:0-270 GCF_046520365.1 Corallococcus sp. 4LFB | reverse complement strand
TCATGGCGCCCTTGGGGCGGCCGGTGGAGCCGGAGGTGAAGATGACGTAGGCCAGCCCGTCGGCGGTGGCGCGCGGCGGTGGGGCGTGCCGGGGCTGGGACGCGACGTCCTCCCACTGCGAGTCCAGGCAGAGCACCCGGGCCTCATGCGCGGGCAGGCGCGAGAGCAGGTGCTCCTGCGCCAGGAGCACCGCGGGGCGCGCGTCCTCCAGCATCCAGGTGAGGCGCTGGGCGGGGCCCGGACGTGCACCGTCCGGGTGGCAAGCTGGAC
>NZ_JBKGHJ010001295.1:0-273 GCF_046520365.1 Corallococcus sp. 4LFB | reverse complement strand
GTGGAGACGGTGAAGCGGCTGGCGCCGGAGTGCGCCGTCTTCAACCACTACGGCCCGACGGAGACGACGGTCGGCGTGCTGACGAACCCGGTGGAGGGCGCGTGGGAGGAAGGCGCGGCGACGCTGGCGCTGGGCCGTCCCATCGGGAATGCCCGCATGTACGTGCTGGACGCCAGTGGGCATCCGGTGCCGCGTGGCGTGGCGGGAGAGCTGTACGTGGGCGGCGCGGTGGTGACGCGCGGGTACGTGGGACGTCCCGAGCTGACGGCGGAG
>NZ_JBKGHJ010001294.1:0-280 GCF_046520365.1 Corallococcus sp. 4LFB | reverse complement strand
CTCCGCCGTCAGCTCGGGACGTCCCACGTACCCGCGCGTCACCACCGCGCCGCCCCACGTACAGCTCTCCCGCCACGCCCCCGGGGCACCGGACGCGCGCTGGCGTCCAGCACGTACATGCGGGGCGTTTTCCAATGGGGACGCCCCCAGCGCCAGCGTCGCCGCGCCTTCCTCCCCACGCGCCTTCCACCGGATTGGTCAGCACGCCGACCGTCGTCTCTCGTCGGCCGTAGTGGTTGAAGACGGCGCACTCCGGCGCCAGCCGCTTCACCGTCTCCAC
>NZ_JBKGHJ010001293.1:0-291 GCF_046520365.1 Corallococcus sp. 4LFB | reverse complement strand
AGACGCTTGTCGCCGGGCACGTCCTCACGGACGAGGACGGCCACCTCGCGCACCCAGGCTGACGGGCCAGCGCGGCCTCAATCTCGCCAGCTCGATGCGGAAGCCGCGCAGCTTACCTGTTGTCATTGCGGCCGAGGAACTCAGCTGCGTCGCGCGCCAGCGGCGAGGTCGCCGGTGCGGTAGAGCGCGCGCGGCGAGCGCTGAAGGGTTGGGACGAAGCGCTCGGCGGTGAGCGCGGCTGGCCGAGGTAGCCGCGAGCCAGGCCTTCACCGCCGAGGAAGACTTCGCCCG
>NZ_JBKGHJ010001292.1:0-294 GCF_046520365.1 Corallococcus sp. 4LFB | reverse complement strand
ACGTGGTGGTGGGGACGCTGGGCATCCTGAAGGCGGGCGGCGCGTACGTGCCGCTGGACCCGAGCTACCCGAAGGAGCGGATGGGCTGGCTGTTGGAAGACGCGCAGGGCCCTGCGCTGGTGGCGCACTCGCACCTGCTGGAGTCGCTGCCCCCCTTCAGTGCGCAGGCGGTGTGCCTGGACCGTGAGGAGGAGTGGGCGGAGGAGTCGTGCTGCCCGGTGACGTCGGAAGTGCGCCCGGAGAACGTGGCGTACCTCATCTACACGTCGGGAAGCACGGGCCGTCCGAAGGGCG
>NZ_JBKGHJ010001291.1:0-296 GCF_046520365.1 Corallococcus sp. 4LFB | reverse complement strand
CCTGAGCGCACCCTCCGGCCCTCAGCTCCCGCCCAGGTCCGCCAGGTTCAACCCGTAGGGATCCGTGGTCGTCCGCCTCGGTGCGGGCTCCACCGCTCCCGGTGCCAGCGGGGCCACGCGGATCAACCCCGCGGCCCTCAGCCGCTCCACGGAACGTGACGCGGCCAATTCCCCCATCGCCGCCGTGCGCAGCGCCTGACGGATGCTCCGGCTGCCTCGCAGCTTCGAATACAATACAGGTCGTCCGCCGTCAGGTCCGGCGGGGCAGGGCGGGGGATGGGCTCGAACACCAGCCT
>NZ_JBKGHJ010001290.1:0-297 GCF_046520365.1 Corallococcus sp. 4LFB | reverse complement strand
CGAGGACGGCCACCTCGCGCACCCCAGGCTGACGGGCCAGCGCGGCCTCAATCTCGCCCAGCTCGATGCGGAAGCCGCGCAGCTTTACCTGGTTGTCATTGCGGCCGAGGAACTCCAGCTGGCCGTCCGCGCGCCAGCGGGCGAGGTCTCCCGTGCGGTAGAGGCGCGCGCCGGGCGAAGTGCTGAAGGGGTTGGGGACGAAGCGCTCGGCGGTGAGCGCGGGCTGGCCGAGGTAGCCGCGAGCCAGGCCTTCACCGCCGAGGAAGACTTCGCCCGGGACACCGAAAGGCGTGGGCT
>NZ_JBKGHJ010000128.1:0-18118 GCF_046520365.1 Corallococcus sp. 4LFB | reverse complement strand
CCGGAGGCGGGGGGGGCGGCGGGACGCGGGGGCGGGCGCCGGCGTCTGGGATTGCAGTGACGAGGCGAGCAGCAGCGCAACGGGGAGCATCAAGGTTCCTTGAGGTGAGGCAGGTGCGACAACGGACCTGCAAGGGAGCGTGGAAGGCCGGCTCCCTTTCCGGCGCGAACTTCTTAGCGCATGCGGGACAGGGAGCGTCCTGACCTTCTAGGCTCGGAGTGCGGGTCCTCCCTGGACCCGGTACGTGAGGACCCGCCCTTGAGGCCCACCCTGCTCCCGCTGTTGTTCGCGCTGTCGTTGTGGCCCGCCGTCGTCCCGGCGGCCCAGAAGGTCACCGTGCCGGTGGACGTGGGCGTGGGGCCGGCGGTGTTCGTGTTCTCCGGCCCCATCGCGGACGACCAGCTCCTGCACACGGGGCTGAAGCTGTCGGTGGACGCGGTGCTGGACAGGGAGTGGCTGCGCAAGAACCAGCGCGCCATCCCCGCGCGCTACCGCAAGCAGGCGAAGCAGATGGAGGAGGTGCGCATCTCGCCGTCCATCTTCATCCCGGACTCGTTCATCATCTCGCCGAAGTATCGCGACACGGGGATGTACGGCGTGACGTTCAAGCCGCTGGGGCTGGGGCTGCCCCTGTCGTCCAGCCCGGTGCGCTTCAAGCTGGGCGTGGGGCTGGTGTTGACGTACGCGTACATCTTCTCCGACACGCTGCCGGACACGCACTTCCTGCGGCCCGGGGCCAGCCTGGGCGCGGACCTGGAGTTCCAGCTGGCGAAGAGCTTCCTCGTCAGCGTGGGCTGGGAGTCCACCTTCTACGTGCCGCAGGAGCTGGGCGGGCTGGGGCTGCCGGACTCACTGGGGGACGGCATCTTCCACGTGGGGCAGGCGTACCTGCAGCTGCATTTCCGGTTCCCGTACACCACGACGCTGTAGCGCTCGCGCGCAGGCGGGGCGCGCGTCTAGCGTGACCGGCACCATGTCCCTCGTCCTCGCCACCGACGCACAGAAGGCACAGCGCGACGCCGTCACCCATGCCGCCTGGGGTTCGCCCCTGAGCGTGCCGCAGTACCAGGAGCGCGAAGCCCGGCTGCGCGCGCACCCGTGGTGCCGCGAGGGCATGAACACCTGGCTGTGGCTGGCGGACGACGGCCGGGTGCTGGCGTCGTGCGAGACCTTCCACACGGACAGCTTCCTCCGGGGCGCGGAGGGACAGCTCACCCCGGGGGACAGCTACGCCATCGCCAGCGTCTTCACCGAGGAGCACCTGCGCGGCCGGGGGCACGCCACGCGGTTGATGGACGCCGTGGCCGCGGAGCTGGAGCAGGTGGCGCCGCGTCCGCACTCGGTGGTCCTCTTCTCCGACGTGGGAGCGCCGCTGTACCGCCGGTCTGGCTACGTGGAGGTGCCCGCGTGGGACTGGCAGCTGGACGCGGCGGAGGCGCCGGGGGGACGGCCGGTGGACGGCGGACTCCAGGAGACGGACGTGGCGGCGGCGCTCGCGCGGATGCGCAAGCCCGACGTGCCCTTCTTCCTGTGGCCCAGCGCCGCGCAGGTGGACTGGCACCTGGAGCGGGAGCGCATCTACGCGGAGCTGCTGGCGCGGCCCCGGCCCCGGACGTGCGGCGCGGTGGTGGGCGACTCCACCGCGCTGTGGGTGATGAACGCGCGCTACGGCGAGCTGGTGGTGTTGATGCTGGATGCGCGGGACGCCGCCTCCGCGGAGGCGCTGCTCACGGAGGCGCGCCGCGTGGCGCATCACGCGGGGCTCAAGCGCGCGGTCTGGTGGGAGGAGGCCGCGACGGCGCCCCTGCTCACGGGAGTGCCGGCGCGGCGCGCGTGCGACGGGCGGTCGCTGCCACTGCTGCGCCGCTGCGCCCGGGGCTGCCTCCCGCGCCGGAGGTCCCCTTCCCTCGCGCCCTCTGGGTGTGAGCTACGCGGCCAGGCCCGAGAGCCCCTGGAACAGGGCCCGGGCCTGCTCGCGCGAGGGCAAGCCCGCGTCGTGGATCAACGGCTCCGGCGGCTGGTGACCTTCAACCTCTTCGCCCAGGCTCCGCAGCGCATCGCGCCGCGCCTGGTGCAACCGTGCCCGTTGTGCCGCGCTCAAGCGCTCCTGCGCCCAGGCATCCACGGCCCACGCCAGCTCCGCGTGCCGCACCTCGTCCCGAGCAATGGCGCGCAGCGTGCTCCGCACCTCCGGGTCCCTCGCGGTGCGGCCCTGCCAGCCCGCGACGAAGGCGCCGAAGGTCTCCCGCACGCAGCCCTCCACGGCGTTCTCCCGCAGCATCTCCTCCAGCGAGCGTGGTTCGAACGGCGGCAGGTCCACCTCCGGCATCGTCGCGCCGTGACGCTGTGCGAGTGCCTGCATCACGCGCGTGTGACGGACCTCGTCCCCCGCGGAGCGCCGCGCGGCCCTCACCAGGACTTCCGGTGCGCCGTGCGCCTTGAGCTCGTCCGCGAGCCGCAGGAAGGCCGGCACCGACGCCGCCTCCAGCCAGGCCGCGTGCGCGAAGAGCGCCCCCAGCACATCACCCGGTTCGGCGCCCCTGGGCTCACGCAATCCTTCGGGCCTGCGGCCATCGTTCGTACAGGTGTAGTAGGTGCAGCGAAGTTCCCCGTCCCCGGTGCTCGTGACCGAGGCAGAGCAGTAGGCCAGCGGGGCATCCTGGTCGGGACACTTCTCGCATGACGGATTCTCGGGAAGCCTGCCGTCCGGCAAGCGGGCGAGGGGGCCTCCGCTCAGGGTGGGAGCGCCATGCTCGCATTCGTTGACGCCACAGCCCATCCCCATGGGCAGCAGGGGCGCGGCCAGCAGCAACCCGTAGAGGGTACGGCGCAACCTCCGGTGCTTCGGAGTCACATCCAGCGTCCGACGAGACATGGAATCCCCCGCGTTTCCACTCATGGAAACCCATCTGGCTCCCCGATCGCCGGCCCGATGGGGACGGCGACCTTAACCCGGATGTGTCAGGCGCCGACAGGTCCCCTAGGATGCGCCCATGGCCGAGCGAAGGCGCATCATCGAGGGCTCCTGGAACTGCACGTCCTGCGGCGCCAGGAACATCCCCGCCCGTCACAAGAACTGCCCCTCCTGCAACAACCCGCGGGAGCTGAGCGGCAAGGAGTCCGAGTTCGACTTCGGTGACGTGGACGCGGCCTCCGGAAAGTCCACCCGCGAAGGCGTCAGCGACGAGCAGGCCCTGGGCATGGCCGGCGCCGGCGAGGACTGGTTCTGCGCCTACTGCGGCGCGGCCAACCGGGGCGACGGCGAGCGCTGCCGGCAGTGCTCCGCCGAACGGGGCTCGGATGCGAAGACCGCGCCGCTCTCGGACCTGGGCCCCAAGCCACCGCCGAAGCCCGCGCCCAAGCCCCGCCGCTTCGGGAAGGTGGCGCTCATCGTCGTAGGCATCCTCGGCTCCTGCTGCCTGGGCACCTGCGCGGTGGCATCTGGGGCAACCTGAAGCATGAGCTCAAGGGCGAGGTGGTGGCGACGAACTGGCGCCGCGCGCTGGTGCAGGAGCGCTTCGTGCCGGAGACGCGCTCGGGCTGGCGGGACGAGCTGAGCCCCACCGCGCCGCGCATGCCGGTGAACGGCACGGGCGAGGTCGCGGGCGTGACGAACATCCGCGACTGCGTGTCCCGGCAGCGGGGCACCCGCCGGGTGGCGGACGGCACCCAGCGCGTGTGCCGGACGAAGACGCGCAAGGTGGCCTGCGGCACCGAGGAGAAGTGCACCCGCCGCGACAAGGGCAACGGCTTCGCGGAGGAGGTCTGCCACGACGTGACGAAGTACTGCAACGAGTCCTACGAGGACTGCGACACGGAGACGCGCTACCGCAACGAGCCCGTCTACGCGCAGCAGTGCGCCTACGACACGTACGTGTGGAAGCCGGTGGACACGCGCGAGCTCAAGGGCACGGAGGGGCCGCCGCGCTGGCCGGACCTCACCGCCGGGACGAACGAGCGGGTGCGGCGCGAGGAGGACTACAGCGTGCTCGTGCGCTACGACGATGGCGGCGTGAAGCAGCACGAGGTGAAGCCCACGCGCGAGGAGGAGTTCATCGCGTGGAAGAAGGGCCAGGGCGTCACGCTCACCGTGACGAACCTGGGCAAGGTGGAGCAGGTCGTCCGCCGCTGAAAGCGCATCACCGAGGAGCCTCATGGAGTGCACCTGCTGTGGCGCCTGCTGCGTGGCGCCGGACATCGCCGCGCTGGACAAGCCCCTGGGGCTGCGGTGCCCGCACCTGGGCGCGGACAACCTGTGCACCGTCTACGAGCGGCGGCCCCAGGTGTGCCGGGACTACGCGGCGGACGAGGTGTGCCGCCGCATCGAGGCCCCCACGCTGGAGGAGCGCGTGCACAACTACCTGGCGCTGTTCCAGCTCACCGCGGAGGCGCAGGCGGTGCGCGAGTCCGGCTGTGCCTCCATGCGCATGGCGCGCGCCATCCGGGAGCGGAAGTGACGTTCCAGCCCACCGAGCCGTTCGTCCCCGCGCCGGGCCTTCGCGGCGCGCATGCGCAGACCATCTACGCGTCGGTCGTGCGGCCCACCCGCGTGCCGCCCCTGCGCCGGGAGCGGCGCGACCTGCCGGACGGGGACTTCGTCGACCTGGACACCTTCGACGGCCCGAAGGGCGCGCCGCACGTGGTGGTGCTGCACGGCCTGGAGGGGTCGTCCCAGGCGGGCTACGTCACGGAGGTGCTGCGGGGCGCGGCGAAGCGCGGCTGGGGCGCCACGGCGATCAACTTCCGCTCGTGCAGCGGAGAGCCGAACCGGCTCCCCCGGGCGTACCACTCCGGGGACACGGCGGACACGCTGCTGGTGATGGCGGACGTGCGCGAGCGCATCACCGGGCCGATGCTCGCGGTGGGCTTCTCCCTGGGCGCCAACGTGCTGTGCCGGCTGCTGGAGGAGACCGGGGACCAGGCGCCGGTGGTGACCGCCGCGTCCATCAGCGCGCCGTACGACCTGGACGCGTGCTGCCGGAAGCTGGATGGCGGCAGCGGCTACCACTGGCTCTACCGCGAGCGGTTCCTGCGCACGCTCAAGAGCAAGGCCCGCGCGAAGTTGCAGCGGTTCCCGGGCGCCTTCGACGGGGCGCGCATGGAAGCCGCGCGCACCATCCGCGGCTACGACGACGTCGTCACGGCGCCGCTGCATGGCTTCCGGGACGCGACGCACTACTACCGGGAGGCGTCATCGGGGCCCAGGCTCGCGGACATCCGCCGGCCCACGCTGCTCTTGAGCTCCGTGGATGATCCGATGCTGGAGGCGCCGGTGATTCCGTCCTCGGCGCGGGACAACCCGTTCCTCAGCGTGGTGCTGACCGAACAGGGCGGCCACGTCGGCTTCGTCGCGGGCCGCGTGCACCGCCCGTTCTTCTGGGCGGAGGCGCAGGCGCTCACGTTCTTCGAGAAGGTGCTCGCCCGCTGATCAGCCGAAGAAGAACATGAAGCCGAGCTTCGCGGACGGCTGCAGGGTGCGCATCATCCACGACTTCGTCTCCACGGGAGACAGCGAGTCACGGAAGGGCTCATCCAGCTTCTGGAGGCTGGGGACGTCCATCTCCATGAAGCTCACGCCGCCGCGCACGAAGAAGCTGAGGCGCCGGGTGGCGTTGAACTCCAGGCCCAGGTGCGTGCTGACGTACGAGTAGCCCACGCGCTCCATGGAAGAGGTGGGCAGCTGCGTGCGGTCCGCGAGCCGCCGGTTCAGCGTCTTCGTGCTCGCGGCCTGCGCGTGTCCGAACTCCCATGAGAACGAGGGCGAGAGCTTGCCTCGCAGCGGCAGCAGCGTGACGCCCGCGCGCAAGGCGCCTCGCAGGCCGTTGTGCGCGCCGCCGAAGTGCAGCCGCAGGTACGGCGAGGGCCGGAGGACACCGGAGAGCCCCGCCCCTTCCGGCATGCCCGCGTCGAGCATCAGACCGAAGGGCGCCAGCCGCTCCGGATCACTCATGCGGCGGCGGCCTTCGCCCTGCTGTGCCTGCACCTGCGGCAGCTGCACCCGCGGTGCAGTCTGGGCCACGGCGGAGTGAGCCGCCAGGACCACTACCGCCGCGGTGACGATGGACACCGCTCCCATGAGGCTTCTCCCCGTTCCAGACATCGCGCCCCTGCGCGATGAGATTTGCGAGGTACGCCGGATTCCGGGAGCGCTCTCCCCACGAGACCCGGCTGCGTGTTGCCCCCCCGACCCGCCACTCCACACCCGCCACGGCCACACGTCCGGTGCTGACTGTCGCGTCGCCTCGATGCCGCCATTGGCCGGATCGCGAAGCTCTTGCACCGCCACGTCCTGCTTCACTGCCCTTCACTGCTCCCGTCCGGCGACCGCGACCGCTTTGCCGGACTCCCCCAAACTGCGCACTGCCCCGTCCCGCCGCCCAGCCCCGTCCTGCGTGCTGCTTGCTGCCTTGCTCGACCGCGCAGCCTGCTGCCCGTGCCGCGCGTTGCCTTGCGGATCCGTGCCGCGTGCTGTCCTGCGGATCCGTGCTGCGTGTTGAGTCCCCCTCCCCGTCCCGTCCTGCGTGCTGCCCCGTCCCGCCCTGTTCCCCCTGAAGCAGTGCGGCTTCCCCCCCACCGACTCCGTCCCCCCGCCGTGCTGCCCGTCCCTGCTGCCAGGAGCACTAGCATTCGCCGTGCCGACACCTCTCGCCGAGATATTCCCTTGCGATATCAGTGACTTGAGTCATCCGGCCTGGCGGAACGGGCTCGGCTGTGGGCGCGGAGCCGGAAAAAACTCCTGACCCTTCCGGGCGTCGGCCTAACGTGTGACAGCCTTGTTGACGGGATGATGGAGGAACCCGTGCGCCTTCCGGTCGCCGCCGCACTGCTCAGCCTGGTCGCCTGCTCTGAATCGACCGAAGGCACCCCCCCGAAGCTCGAGGGCCTCATCAATCCGCTGCAGCGGCTCGTCACCCCCGCGCGTGTCTGCAACGCCGGAGGCGGCTCGGCGGGATGGCGCCTGGAGCTCATTGGCAGCCGCTTCACCCCCGTGCCCCGCGACGCGCTCACCGACACGCCCTCCGTGGAGCTGCCCCAGGTCTCGCTGAGCGGCCCGAGCGACTACACGCTCCCCGCCGACCACCTCTTCTTCGCGCGCACCGAGCTCATGCGGATGGACCTGCCCACCCGCGACAGCACGCCGTCGAACGTGCTGCCCCCCGGCGCCTATACCGTCGCCGTGACCAACCCCCTGGGCGGCACCTCCGAGCTCGAGGACGGCCTGCGCGTCGTGCCGCCGCCGGTCATCACGAACATCACCGCGCCCCAGGGCTTCCACTACAGCGCCGGCAGCCCCCTCATCATCGAAGGCAGCGGCTTCCGCGCGGACGCGCTGCCGCTCATCGTCCTTCAGCGCGAAGGCGAAGAGGACCAGCCCCTCTTCACCCTCACCGTCGTCTCCGACACGCGCATCGAAGCCGAGGTGCCTCCCGCGACGCCGGAGGGCACCTACGCGCTCACCCTCACCAACCCCGAGGGCTGCGCCACCACCCGGCCCCAGGCCCTCACCGTCGCCTATCCGCGGCTGGGGACCCTCACCGTGGCGCCTCGCAGCGGGCCCGCCACCAGCGACACGACCATCACCCTGAGCAGTGCCGCGGCGGCCTTCACGTCCGGCACGCATGACGTGTACCTCGTCGCGCCCGTGAAGACGGACCCCGGCCAGCTGGTGAACATCCCGCTCTACGACGTGACGTACTTCTCCGAGACGCAGCTCAAGGCCACCGTGCCCGGCTGCTCCGGCTTCGACACGCCGCCCGTCACGGATCCCGCGTGTCCCGGCGGCATCGTGCCCGGCACCTACGGGCTCATCGTCGCGGACCCCAGCGGCGCCTTCGGAACCATCCCCGCGTCCTCCGGCTTCACCGTCTCCCCATGAACGCCCTCGCCCTGCTCGCGGTCGCGGCGCTGGCCGCCGCTCCCTCCTCCATGAAGGACGACGGAGGCCCCTTCTTCATCGCGCCCAAGGTGGGCTTCATCAAGCCCGTCACGCCGCTCGGCGGCGACCTCTTCCTGGGCGGCGAGGTGGGCTACCTCACGCCCCTGCTCCAGCGGCGCCTCGCGCTGGTGCTGGAGGTGAACTACCACCGGCCCTCCACGTCGGGGACGCTGCGCGGGCCGCAGCTGGACAACCTGGGCCAGCCGATTGAGTCCCCGTACACGCTCGCCGAGCGCGAGGTGGCCATCCAGCTGTCCGCCGTGTTCCGCTTCCCGCGCGCGCTCGGGCCGCTCACGCCCTACGTGGGCGCGGGCCCCGGCCTGTACCTGCACCGCGCGACGGTGGAGTCGTTCGACGGCACCGCGTCGGAGAGCGGCAGCGGGCTGGGGTTCCAGGCGCTCGCGGGCGCGGAGCTGCCGCTGGGTCCGGGCGGCGCCTTCCTGGAGGCGAAGTACCACTTCGCCCCGGTGGACTTCCTCACCACCGGCGACGTGAACGCGGGCGCGGTGCTCGCGGCCGTGGGCTACCGGCTGCGCCTGTAATCACGGCAGCGCCTCAGGCCCGGCCCACCGGCGGGCGCAACATCCGCAGCAGGTGCTGGGCCAAGAGGTCGCGCGTGGCCTGGAGCACGGAGCCCATCAGGTGGTGCAGCGCCTCCGCGGTGTCGCCGTGGGCTTCGCGCACGCGCTCGGAGCGGCCGTCGAAGATGCGCAGCCGGCCGGGCACCAGCGAGATGACCGGCAGCGACGGGTGCCGCTTGCGCAGCAGCCCCAGGAACAGCGGGTGGTCCTCGTCCGGGCGGCGCAGGTCCACCACCACCAGCGCGGGCTTGTTCTCCTTGATGGAGGCGAAGGCGTCATCGGGCTCGCCCGTGGCGGACACCTCCACGTCGGGCTCCGCGTCCAGGAAGCGGCTGAGCAGCGCGCGGGACGCCGGATGCGGGCTGACGACCAGGACCCGCATCAGCGCGAGGCCCGGAAGGACACGGGCCCCCAGCCGGCGGGCGGAACACGGCGAGCAGCGGCGGGGCGGATGGAGGCCATGGGGTGAGCAGGTAACGCCCGGCCCCCCCTCAAAGCAATCCGTCCCGCGTCCAGAAGGCCCGCAGTGCCTCCAGGCAGCCAATCGTTCGCGCCCGTGGCTTCTTCCCGCCGTGCGGGCCACAGTGGCGGAGCGCCTTCCAACCCGCTACTTCCCTTCCCGCGCGAGTCTCCCCCCACGTCGGCTCCCCGAGTCCCGAGCGTCCGCCATCGAGCCCCTGCCCTCCCCATCCACCGAGCTGCACTACGACAGCGGCACGCTGGTGGCCCCGACGCTGCCCGACGACGCGCGCCTGCACGCGCTCTTCCAGAAGGACGGGCGCACGGGCGTCTTCCGCGCGCCCGCGCGGCACTACCGCGACGTCGTCCTGCGGCTGCGCGAATGCGGCCTGCCCTACGAGGACCGGGCGAAGCGCTTCGAGCCGGTGGAGCTGCCCCTCACCGTCCCCATCGAGCCGTTCCCGCACCAACGCGCGGCGCTGGAGGCCTGGACGCGCGCGGGGGGCCGGGGGCTGGTGGAGCTGCCCACGGGCGCGGGCAAGACGCTGCTGGCGGTGCTGGCCATCGCGTGGGTGAAGCGGCCCACGCTGGTGGTGGTGCCCACGCTGGATTTGATGGCGCAGTGGCAGGGCGTGCTCGCGAAGCACTTCTCCGCCCCGGTGGGCATGGTGGGCGGCGGCGTCAACGACCGCCAGACGCTCACGGTGACGACGTACGACTCCGCGGCCATGCAGATGGAGTTCACGGGCAACCGCTTCGGCCTGCTCATCTGCGACGAGTGCCACCACCTGCCCGCGCCCAGCTACCGCTTCATCGCGGAGGGGACGCTCGCGCCCTACCGGCTGGGGCTCACCGCGACGCTGGAGCGCGCGGACGGCGGCGAGCGCGTGTGCGAGGAGCTGCTGGGCCCGCTGGTGCACCGCACGGGCATCGACGAGCTCCAGGGGCAGTACCTGGCCCCCTACGAGGTCCGCCGCATCGAGGTGCCGCTGACGCCCGACGAGAAGACGCGCTACGACGAGGCGCGAGGCCGCTACCTCACGTTCGTCAGGAGGCTGGGCGTGCCGCTCGCGTCTCCCGAAGGCTGGGCGCGCTTCCTGGCGCAGAGCCAGCGCAGCGACGAGGGGCGCGCGGCGTACCGGGGCTACCGGGAGCAGCGCCGCATCGCGCTCACCTCCAGCGGCAAGCTGGACGCGCTCTGGAAGATACTGCTGGAGCACCGCGAGGACCGCGTCATCGTCTTCACGGACGACAACGAGACGGTCTACACGCTGGCGCGCAAGCTGCTGCTGCCCGCGCTCACGCACCACACGCCGCTGCCGGAGCGTAAGGCGCTGCTGGCCGCGTTCGCCAGCGCGGAGCTGCCGGTGCTGCTCACCTCCCGGGTGCTCAACGAGGGCGTGGACGTGCCCGAGGCCCGCGTGGGCGTGGTGCTCAGCGGCAGCGGCAGCGTGCGCGAACACGTCCAGCGCCTGGGCCGCATCCTGCGAAAGCGCCCCGGCAAGCGCGCCCTCTTGTACGAGGTGTGCTCCGCGCAGACGGCGGAGAGCGGCATCAGCGAGCGGCGCAGGCAGCACCGCGCCTACCAGGAACCGGAGGGCCCTCCCGATGCTGACGCGTGAGCTGCTCGCCTCGCGCGTGCGCGAAGGCATCCTGCGGCCCTCCTTCGTGAAGACGCACGACCCGTCCCTCCAGGCGCTCGCGAAGGAGCTGCTCGCGGACGCGGAGGCCTTCCGCGGCCAGAGCCGCGACGACGTGGAGGAGGCCTTCAGCCTCAAGGCCGGCGCGTTCAGCCGCCCCAAGGTCGCGCGCGGGCTGGTGAAGCTGCTGCTCGACCGGCTCCTCTTCGACGAGGCCGGCGAAGGCGCCACGGAGGCGCGCTGGCGCACGCTGCTCGTGGGCGCGAAGGTGCTGCGAACGCAACCTCCGGACACGACCCTGGAGGCCTACGAAGCGCGCCTCACGGAGGCCCTGGGCGCACCGCTCCCCGCCACGCGCGAGGCGCTGTACTCGGACCTGCCCGGCAACCGGAAGCTGCTCGGCTGGGACGGGGAGGCGCTCACGCCGCAGGGCCTGCTGGACCGCTACAACCTGGCGCTCGCGCAGGGGCCGCTGCTCAACGCCCGGCGCCTCACCCTGCGCGCCCGGTCGCCGGAGCTCCTGCGCGTGCGCAAGCTGCTGCGCTGGCTGAAGTTCTGCCGGCTGGTGGCGGAGGTCCGGCGCGACGGCGAGGACTGGTCCCTGGAGGTCGAGGGCCCCGGCGCGATGCTGTCCCTGCAGAAGAAGTACGGCCTGCAACTGGCGAGCTTCCTCTCCGTGGTCCCCGTCCTGGAGCGCTGGGAGCTGTCCGCGGTGCTGGAGGACGCGCGCAAGCGCTCCACGCTCCAGCTCTCCCACGAGGATCCGCTGGTGTCCCCGCTGCCCGCCGCGCTGGGCCACGTGCCGCCGGAGGTGGCGGCGCTGGCCGAAGGCTTCGAGGATGACGCCTGGGCGCTGGACCTGACGCCCCTGCCCCGCCACACCGGCGCCGCCGGCCTGTGCGTGCCCGACCTCACCTTCCGCCACCGGAAGACGGGCCAGGAGGTCGCGCTGGAGCTGTTCCACCCGTGGCACGCGGCGCCGCTGTCACGCCGGCTGGCGGAGCTGCGCGCGCGCCCCGACCCGGGGCTGCTGCTGGGCGTGGACCGCGCCCTGGCGAAGGAGGCGGCGGAGCGGCAGGTGCTGGAGGATCACCCGCGGGTGGTGCTCTTCAACGGCTTTCCCTCCGTCCGGAAGCTGCGGGAGCGGCTGTCGCGCTGGGACGGCGCGGCGGAGGCCGGATGAGCGCCGGAGCGCCTTCAGCCGCGCGGTTTGAACTGCGAGGCCAGCACGCTGAGGATGCGGATGGAGCCCCGGTCCAGCTGCTTCGCGCGGCGCAACAGCCGGCGCAGCTCCGCGGACTCGCCGTAGTCGGACGGGGGCTCCGCGGCCCACTTCACGTCCTGCGACGGCTTCAGACCCAACGCCTCGTCCGCGGAGATGGACAGCACCACGCACAACCGACGGAAGGTCTGGATGCTGGGCAACATGTGCCCGCGCTCCAGACGCCCATAGACTTCACTCGCGATGCCGATGCGCTCCGCCACGTCCGCCTGGGTCAGGTTCAGGCGGGTGCGGGCGACGCGGGCCGCACCTCCGAGCCGGGATGCGAGGGTCTTTTCCATGGGGTCGTTAACCTACCGGGTTCGCCCATGTCGATATGACTTGAGAGGTTGGCTTCCAAGAACTTCCGGGGTAGGCTTTTCGCGACACAACCTCTTGCGTCAAGCCTGTCCGCACCACCCACTGCCTTCATGCAAGAGCCCTCCAACCCTCCCAGCTTCCTGTTCGTGGACGCGGATCCACGCGCGCTCGCGGCGCTGCGGCGGCTGGCCAGGTACCTGCCCGGCGACAAGCGCTTCGCCCAGGGCGTGCGCGAAGCGGAGCGGCTGATGGGGGAAGCGCCGCCGTCCGTGGTGGTGAGCGGCCAGGGCCTGCCGGATGGTGACGGGCTGTGCCTGCTCACGTGCGTGCGCGCCCGGCATCCGCGCGCCGCCTGCGCGCTGCACACCTCGCAGCCACCGTCGCGCGGGCTGCGGGAGAAGGGCATCACCTGGATGGACCGCGCCGCGCCGCCGCAGCAGGTGCTGGCGCTCCTGGCGTCGCTGGGTTGACGGCCGGGGCTGACGGCCGCCCGTTCCCATGGCGTGCGCGGCCGTGCGCGTTAAGGTAGGGCCTTCCCCACGCACGCCATGAAGCTCTACGCCATCAGCGACCTGCACCTGCGGCACAAGGAGAACCACGAGGCGCTGGCGGCACTCGCGCCGCGCCCGGACGACTGGCTCATCGTCGGCGGAGACGTGGGCGAGACGCTCGCGGACATGGAGCTGATGCTGCGCACGCTCACCGCGCGCTTCCGCCAGGTCGTCTGGGTACCGGGCAACCACGAGCTGTGGACCATGCCCTCCGAACAGCCGCCGCTGAAGGGCGAGGCGCGCTACCTGCGCATGGTGGACCTGTGCCACCGCTACGGCGCGCTCACGCCGGAGGACCCGTATCCGCGCTGGCCGGGCGAGGGCCCGCACCGCGTCGTCGTCCCCATGTTCCTGGGCTACGACTACACCTTCCGCCCGGACACCGTGCCCGCGGACAAGGCGCTGGAGTGGGCCTGGGAGGACGACCTGATGTGCACGGACGAGGTGCTGCTCCACCCGGAGCCGTACCCCACCCGTCAGGCCTGGTGCCACGCGCGCTTGGAGCGCACCCGCGCGCGGCTGGAGCGGCTGCCGCCCGGGTGCTCCACCATCCTCATCAACCACTACCCGCTGCGCTACGAACACGTGCGCCTGCCGCGCATCCCGCGCTTCTCCATCTGGTGCGGCACGCGCCTCACGGAGGACTGGCACACGCGCTACCGCGCGGAGGTGGTGGTGACGGGGCACCTGCACATGCCCTCCACGCTGTGGCGCGACGGCGTGCGCTTCGAGGAGGTCTCCCTGGGCTACCCCATGCAGTGGCGCCACCGGGGCGGCCTGGAGCGCTGCCTGCGCGAGGTTCTGCCCGGTCCGGAGAAATCCATCCCGCCGCTGTGACGTCGTGAGTCACGGGCGTAGGCGGGCCGCGTCACCCCGCGGGCGTTTGACGGTGCGGAGCGCGCGGGCGTGTAGTGGCGCCCCATGCCCGAGCCCTCCTCCGTCGGTCCCGTCGAAGCCTCCGAGCGCGTGCACCTGCTGGACGCCCTGCGCGGCTTCGCGCTGCTGGGTGTCTTCGTCTCCAACAGCCTGAGCTGGTTCAACGGCCGGCTGCTCCTGCCGCGCGAGCAGGCCCTGGCGCTGGCGGCGCCCCCGCTGGAGGCCGCGGTCAACTCGCTCTTCGGCCTGCTCATCGACCAGAAGTTCGTCACCCTCTTCACCTTCCTCTTCGGGCTGGGGTTCGCGCTGCAGCTGACGCGCGCGGAGGCGCGGGGGGTGTCCATCGTGCCGGTGTACCGGCGCCGGCTGGCCGTGCTGCTGGGCATCGGCCTGGTCCACATGTTCGGGGTGTGGGTGGGGGACATCCTCAGCACGTACGCGGTGGTGGGCTTCATGCTGCTGCCGTTCCGCAAGTGCTCCGACAGGGCGGTGCTCGTCTGGGCGGCGGTGCTGCTGTTCGCGCTGCCCATCACCTTCACCGTCGGACAGCGGCTGCTCCCGGCGGTGCTCGACGGCGCGGCGGAGGCGGAGCGCGCCCAGAAGGCCACGCGGGACGCGGAGGCGGCCCACCGCGCGGAGTTCCTCGCCAGCCTGTCCAGCGACTCGGTGGTGACCACCCAGCGGGCCAACGTGCGCTTCGGCTGGGCGGGGATGAACAACCCCAACCGCCCGCTGCTGCTGTCCATCGTCCTGGGCCGCTTCCTGCTGGGCCTGTGGGCCGGACGCCGCGGGCTCATCCAGGACGTGGAGCGCCACCGCCCGCTGCTGCGGCGGCTGGCGGCGTGGGGGCTGGGGGTGGGCAGCGCCGTCGGGCTGCTCGTGCTGGTGCTCAACCTCGTCTACCGGGGCGTGGCCAGTCCGCCGGCGTGGCTGGCGTGGCTGCGCACCCCGCGCGACGTGGGCTACCTCTTCATGGGGACGGGCTACGCGGCCGCCTTCGCGCTGCTCTTCCAGAAGGAGCGCTGGCGCAAGGTGCTGGGCGTGTTCGAGCCCGCGGGCCGCATGGCGCTGACGAGCTACCTCATGCAGTCCGTGATGAGCCTCTGCCTGTACGACGGCTGGGGCCTGGGGCTCATCGCCCGCACTCCGCCGTCGCGCACGGTGCTCCTCTGCGCGGTCCTCTTCGCGGGGCAGCTCGCCTTCAGCCACTGGTGGCTGGCGCGCTTCCGCTTCGGCCCAGTGGAGTGGCTGTGGCGCTCGCTCACCTACGGCCGCGCCCAGCCCATGCGCCTCACTCCCGCCAGCGCGGCGGCCGTGGCGCACTGAAGCGCCGTCGTCGAGCGGGCCGGACAAAAAAGAACCCCGGGTCCCGCGAGGAAGCGGGAGCCCGGGGTCTCAGGAACGGAGCGCGGCACCTTCGCCGCGCCCCGCGCCTTCAGGCACTACTACTGGACCTTGTAGGAGGCCGCGAGCACGGTCTTGATGTAGCCGTTGACCGTGGTGTCCACCAGGCTCGGCACGCCGAACACGGTGATGTAGTACTTGCCCGCCGGGATGTTGCGCAGGATGCAGCTCTCCGTCGCGCTCTCCTTCACGCCACGGCAGTTGTACTCGAACTGCGTCGGGGCGGCGGCGGCGCGGACGTAGAGGTCCGCGTTGCCCTCACCCTCGCCCAGGACGACGGACAGGGTGTTGATGCCGGAGTCCTTCTTGAACTCGGGCACGTCGATGATGAAGGTCTGCGCGGAGCCCGGCACGCCCGAGAGGTCCTCGATGCGGGTCTCGTTGCCGATGTCCACGAAGCCACCCTTCCAGGTCACGGACAGGCTGGTGTTCGAGTAGGACGTGAAGCCCTTGATCATCACGTACCAGATGCCCTTCGGGCCGGAGCTGGCGAAGGCGCAGACCTCGCTGTTGCCGGACTTGTACGGACGGCAGTCGTACAGGGAGTCCGTCGGGGCGTTGTTCTTGCGGACGTAGAGGTCCGCGTCACCCGTGCCACCGGACAGCGTGAAGGTCACGTCCGTGGCGCCCTCGGGGATGGTCACCGAGTAGTACACCTTGCTGCCGGAGGTGCCGGAGATGCCCGTCACGGGCACGCCCTTCTCAATCGGCGTGGTGACCGGAGGAGGCACGGGCACGCCCACGCCCACGGCCTTCCAGGCGTTGCCCACCGAGGCGATCTCCGCCGCGCTGAAGCCCAGCTGCGCCGCGGCCTGCTCGGAGGCCGTCTTGGCCGCCTCGAAGTTCGAGGACGCGACCAGCAGGTCGGCGTTGATCTTGTAGAAGACGCGGGCGGCCTTCTCGAAGCCGATGCCGGTGACGACCTGGGTCGTCTTGGCGCGCGGGTGCGTGCCACCCTCGGACATCAGGTAGAACGCCAGGTTGGAGATACCGGAGCTGTAGTGCACGTCCACGCCCGAGCCGTAGTCCGGGTAGTAGTCGAGCGAGTCCCCGTCCTGCGTGGGGTTCTTCATGTAGCGCAGGCCGTCACCCGGGATGCTCGGGGTCCAGACGTCGTCGCCGACGATCCAGGTGTTGTCGTCGATGACCTTGCCCTTGCCGTACCACTCGCACACCGCGCCGAAGATGTCCGAGAAGGACTCGTTCAGGCCGCCGGACTCACCGGAGTAGGTGAGGTTGGACTCGTGCTCCGTCACGGCGTGCGTCAGCTCGTGCGCCGTCACGTCCAGCGAGTTCGCCAGGTTGGAGGCGTTCACGCCGTCGCCATCGCCGTACACCATCTGGGTGCCGTCCCAGTAGGCGTTGACGTAGTTGTTGCTGTAGTGGACGAAGCTCTTCAGCGTCGCGCCGGCGTTGTCGATGGAGTCGCGGCCGAACAGGTTCTGGTAGCAGTCGTAGACCGTGCCCAGGTGGTTGTAGTTGTTGTTCACCACCTCGTCGGCGTGGGCGGCGTCACCCTCCCACCGGGCGCGCACGCCGCCCGTGGGGACGTTCGTGCGGTGCTGCATGTCGTTCACCTGGCGGTTCTTCGCCGAGTGGATGTGCGGAACGCGCTCGAAGACGTCGCCCGTCTTGGCGTTCACGTACACGGAGTCGTCCACCGGGGTGCTGTCCTTCAGCTCGCCCTGGACGCGGACCACGTAGGACAGGATGAGCTCGTCACCCGAGCGGCGGTAGACCAGCTGGGGCTCCGCGTTGGAGGACGCGCGCTCCGGGGAGCCGCGATCACCGATGGCCGCCGCGATGGCCGCCTCGGACGCGATGGAGGCCTTGGCCTCCGCCTTCAGGTCGCCACGGGCGTTGGTGTTCACCGCGAACACGGAGCCGTTGCGCGCGTGCAGGCGGACTTCGGCGCCGTCCACCACGATGCCGTTCTTGGTCACGCCGTAACGGAAGTGGGTGTCACCGTCGAAGCCGACGTAGGCCTTCTTCAGGAACAGGTCGTTCGGGTCCAGGCGGAACAGCGGCGCCACGCCCGCGAGCACCGGCGCCAGCTGCTGCTGGGCCGCGATGCCCTGGATGGCCGAGGGAGCGGGAACCGAACCGAAGGAACCAGTGAGGAAGGTGGGGACCGCGTCGGAGTCCGCCGCGATGACCTTCTGGCCCGCCGCCAGGTTGGCGGAGGCCTTCTGGACGTTCGCGTCCTCCGTGTTCGCGGCAGGAGCGCCGTCAGTGCAAGCGCCAACCATCAGGGACAGGGCCGCGGCACCCAGGGCGCCGAATACTCGCTTCTCGTACATGTAATCCTCCTAAGGGGAAAGATTAGAAAACACTGTGCCACAGGAGAGGCGCGTATTTCAAGTACAGGCGAGAATTCTACTTTTACGTCTTTTCTCAGACTTCGAGATTATCTCGCAACTGCTTGAAATGACGGAGGGACTCACGCAGCCCGGCGGAGACGGGGTGGATGCTTCAAACCGGTAAGGCGGTTACTTCATGGTTGAAGCACCTGTCGGCGGATGCGTGCAATGAGTGAACGACGGGTAGAAATTGCCGTCTCATTTATTCCCGACCCGGGTGGGTCCCGTGTCACCGGAGACACAGGGGGGCCCCCTCCGGGCGGGGCGGGCGGGCTAGCGTCCCGGCCGAAGGGAGGCGACGCACATGCGCGCATTGCAGCTTCAGCGGCTGACGGGACCGGAGGGCCTGGAGGTGGTGGACGTCCCGGAGCCGGAGGCCGGGGACGGAGTGCTCATTGATGTGGTGGCGGCCGGGGTGAGCTTCCCGGATCTGCTGCTCACCCACGGCCAGTACCAACTGAAGCCGGAGGTGCCCTTCGTGCCGGGGGTGGAGGTGGCGGGCGTGGTGCGCGCCGCGCCCGCGGGGGCGCGGGTGAAGCCCGGCGACCGGGTGATGGGCTTCTCCTTCACGCTGGGCGGCTTCGCGGAGGCGTGCGTGGTGGCGCCGGAGCTGGCCTTCCCCATCCCGGAGGCGTGGAGCTTCGAGCAGGCGGCGGGGGTGGTGATGAACTACCACACGGCGCACTTCGCGCTGCACCGGCGCGGGCAGGTGCGCGCGGGGGAGACGGT
>NZ_JBKGHJ010001289.1:0-303 GCF_046520365.1 Corallococcus sp. 4LFB | reverse complement strand
GCCACGCCCTGCCGCCTCCCGAAGCCTCCGCCTCCGCCCAGGCCTCCTTCGTCGCGCCGCGCACTCCCGTCGAATCCCAGCTGGCCCACATCTGGGCCCAGGTGCTGGGCCTGCCCCGCGTCGGCGTCCACGACAACTTCTTCGAGCTGGGCGGCGATTCCATCATCAGCCTCCAGGTCGTCGCTCGCGCTCGCCTCGTCGGCCTCTCGCTGGCCACTCGCGACCTCTTCCAGCACCAGACGCTCGAAGCCCTCGCCCTCGTCGCCCGGGCCTCCAGCGACGTCGTCTCCACCGAGCAAGGCC
>NZ_JBKGHJ010001288.1:0-307 GCF_046520365.1 Corallococcus sp. 4LFB | reverse complement strand
TCTCCGTCTTCGAGCTCTTCGCGCCGCTGGTGCGAGGCGGCAGCGTGGTGGTGGTCCGCAACGCGCTGCACCTGTTGGAAGAGAAGCCCGAAGCAGAGGTGACGCTCATCAACACTGTGCCCTCGGCGATGGCGCAACTGGTGCGCCTGGGAGCGGTGCCGCCGTCGGTCCAGGTCATCAACCTCGCGGGCGAAGCGCTGCCGGAGACGTTGGCGAAGGCCGTCTACGCAGTGCCGACGGTGAAGAAGCTCAACAACCTGTACGGCCCGTCGGAGGACACGACGTACTCGACGTGGTCGCTGGTGGG
>NZ_JBKGHJ010001287.1:0-310 GCF_046520365.1 Corallococcus sp. 4LFB | reverse complement strand
CCCACCGCGTCCAGACGTGGCCCAGGCCCACCAGGAGGTCCGTGGCGATGAGGCCCATCAGCCGCGCTGCTGCGCCATCAGGTCGCCCGCCAGCCCGTGCGCGTAGACGGCCGTCCGCGCGGCCCTGGGCAGCGGGATGCCCTGCGCGAGCAGCGCGCCGCACACGCCCGACAGCACGTCGCCCGTGCCGCCCGTGGCCATGCCCGCGTTGCCGGTGGGGTTGATGTACACGCGCCCGCCGGCCTCCGCGATGAGCGTGCGCGAGCCCTTGAGCACCACCGTGACGTTGAGCGACGTGGCCATGTTGAGC
>NZ_JBKGHJ010001286.1:0-315 GCF_046520365.1 Corallococcus sp. 4LFB | reverse complement strand
CCCTGCTGCCCTCCGCTGGCACCCGCGTCTGGCTGGATGCGCAGCGGGACGTCATCGCCTCGTTTCCGACGCATTCTCTGGATGTCCGCGTGGACGGCGAGGCCCTGGCCTACGTCATGTTCACCTCGGGCTCCACGGGCCGTCCCAAAGGCGTCTGCGTGCCTCACCGGGGCATCACCCGCCTGGTGCTCGGCAGCACCTTCATGCGCTTCGGGCCGGACGAAGTCTGGCTCCAGGCCGCTCCCGTTGCCTTCGACGCCTCCACGCTCGAAATCTGGGGCGCGCTGCTGCATGGCGCGAAGCTCGTCCTCGCTC
>NZ_JBKGHJ010001285.1:0-328 GCF_046520365.1 Corallococcus sp. 4LFB | reverse complement strand
GCAGAACGCGCCGGCCTCGGAGTTGAGTCTTTCGGGCCTGTCCTTCCAGCCTCTCTCTCGCGACTTCGAGGCCACCAAGTCCGACCTCACGCTGTCCCTCTCCCAGACGCCGCACGGCCTCACCGGCACCCTGGGCTACCGCACGGACCTGTTCGAGTCGTCGACTGTCTCCCGCATGGTGGAGCACCTGCGCGTCCTGCTGGAGGCCGCGCTCGCTTCGCCCGACTCGCATGTCAGCGAACTGCCGCTGCTGACGGACACGGAGCGGAAGCGGCTGCTTCAGGACTTCGTCTCCACCGAGGCGCCGCTTCCCCCGCCTCGCAGCGTG
>NZ_JBKGHJ010001284.1:0-329 GCF_046520365.1 Corallococcus sp. 4LFB | reverse complement strand
AGCCTGACGTTCTGTGCGCTGGTGCTGTGGATGGCGGCGTGCGCGTCCAGCACGCCGCTGCAGCAGCGGTGGGACGAAGCCGAAGCGGAGTGCGCTGACGCGAGCGCGGATGCCTGTGTGACCCTGGTGTGTGGGGGCACGGCGTGCGGCTTCTACCGGTGCGAGGACGTGCCCGGGGAGGTGGTGCTGGCGCGCGGACTGCCGCCCCGGCCGCCGCCTGCCGCGGTGGCGCCCGCGCCGGGAAGCGGGCCCCGGCGCAACTGGGGCGGCAGCATGGGCCTGCCGGGGGATGTGGAGCCCGTGATGGTGTTCCCCTGGTACGGGAACCC
>NZ_JBKGHJ010001283.1:0-331 GCF_046520365.1 Corallococcus sp. 4LFB | reverse complement strand
GGCTCCGGTCATCGCGGCGCCCACGTCCGGTCAGCTTGTGACGACCCAGACGCCGGTCCTCTCCGGCACGGCGGAGGCGAACAGCACCGTCACCGTGCGCGAGGGCACCACCATCCTCTGCACCGCGACGGCCAATGCCTCCGGTGCGTGGTCCTGCACGTCGTCTTCGCTCGCGCAGGGGGCGCACACGATCTCCGCGACGGCTCGGGATGCCGCGGGCAACACGGGTCCGGCCAGCACCTCCGTTCCCTTCACCGTCGACTCCGTTCCCCCCGTGGCTCCGGTCATCGCGGCGCCCACGTCCGGTCAGCTTGTGACGACCCAGACGCCG
>NZ_JBKGHJ010001282.1:0-335 GCF_046520365.1 Corallococcus sp. 4LFB | reverse complement strand
ACGCCACCAGCCGCTTGTCGCCCGGTGCGTCCTCACGCACCACCACCACGACGTCGCGCACCGTGGGCTGCTCGCCGAGGGCGGTCTCCACCTCTCCCAGCTCGATGCGGAAGCCGCGCACCTTCACCTGGAAGTCGATGCGGCCCAGGTACTCCAGCGTCCCGTCCCGGCCCCACCGCGCCTTGTCTCCCGTGCGGTACAGCCGCGTCCCTGCCGCACCGTACGGGTTCGGCACGAAGCGCTCCGCGGTCAGGCCCGGTTGGCCCAGGTAGCCGCGCGCCAGGCCTTCTCCGCCCAGGTACAGCTCTCCGGGCACACCCACCGGCACCGGCTGC
>NZ_JBKGHJ010001281.1:0-336 GCF_046520365.1 Corallococcus sp. 4LFB | reverse complement strand
GGTGCCCCAGCATGCGCGCGACGGTGGCCTCGTCGAAGAGGGCCGTGCGGTACTCGGCGCTGAGGCGCAGGCCGCGAGCCTCCTCGGACGCGACCAGCGTCAGGTCGAAGCGCGCCACACCGCCGTCCACCGGCAACGTGTCCATGCGCAGGCCGGGAAGCGGCACGAGCGACAGGGGCGCGTTCTGCAGGACGAACATCACCTGGAACAGCGGAGAGACGTTCAGCCAGCGCGAAGGCTGGAGCACCTCCACCAGCTTCTCGAAGGGCACGTCCTGGTGAGCGAAGGCGCCAAGGGCGGAGTCATGCACCTGGGCCAGCAGCTCGCGGAAGGACG
>NZ_JBKGHJ010001280.1:0-338 GCF_046520365.1 Corallococcus sp. 4LFB | reverse complement strand
GGACCAGTCCTTCCGGGCGTTGCTCGCGCAGGTGCGGGAGACGGTGCTGGGCGCGCATGAGCACCAGGATGTGCCCTTCGAGAAGCTGGTGGAGGTGCTGCAGCCGGAGCGCAGCCTGAGCCACACGCCGCTGTTCCAGTCGCTGATGTCGCTCCAGAACGTGCCACTTGAAGAGTCCAAGCTCCCCGGCCTGGTGCTCAAGCCCGTGGACTTCGAGGGCCGGACGTCGAAGTTCGACGTGAGCGTCTTCTTCACGGAGACGCCGCAGGGACTGAGCGGATCCGTGGAGTACAGCACCGACCTGTTCGAAGCGGCGACGGTGCGCCGGATGGTGGAGC
>NZ_JBKGHJ010000127.1:0-18186 GCF_046520365.1 Corallococcus sp. 4LFB | reverse complement strand
GGGCAGGGCAGCGCCCCCGCCAAGACGGGGGACGACGGGCGCGGTGGCCAGCGCCGCCGCCGCCAACCGGCCGCCCCGGACGGGCAGCGTCTCCACGGATCCCGACGGCCTGGAGATGGCCCAGCAGTTCGACCAGGGCGCCATCAACCGCGTCGTCGCGGGCAACCAGTCCAAGCTCTTCCGCTGCTTCAAGGAAGAGGCCGAGCGCACGCCCGGCCTGGCCGCGAAGATTCCCATGGAGTTCGTCATCGGGAACGACGGCCGCGTGACGAAGCTGTGGGTGGACAACCCCCAGTTCAAGCAGGGCCCGCTCTTCGAGTGCCTCTTCGCGGAGCTGAAGAAGTGGCCCTTCAAGGCCTACGACGGCGAGCGCGCCACCGTGGGGCTTTCGTTCAATATCGGCAAGCGAGGGTAGGGCGACTTTCTTGCCCACCCCGCGGACGTGCCCGATACAACAGGCATGTCCGCCTCTGTCGCCGAAGTCGAAATCGCCAAGAAGGCCATGAGCGTCCCCCCGGGGACGTTCCGCCACACCGTCCTGCTCGCCGCCAAGCGCTTCAAGTCCACCTGGGCGGAGCTGGGCAAGCTGCTCGTCCAGGTCCGGGACGAAGCCAAGTACGAGGAGTGGGGCCACGCCTCCTTCGAGGCCTACTGCCTCAAGGAGCTGCACATCAAGAAGCAGACCGCGCTGAAGCTCACGCGCTCGTTCAGCTTCCTGGCCAAGCACGAAGCCCCGGAAGAGCTCCAGCAGCAGGAGTTCCCTGAGAAGGCCCCCGCCTTCGAGGTCGTGGAAGTCCTGGCCGACGCCGAGGAGCGCGGCCAGCTGTCCCCCACGGAATACAAGTCCCTGCGCGACAGCATCTGGAGCCCGGAGAAGTCCCCCACGGAGCTCAAGAAGGAGTTCACCGAGCGCTTCCCCCGGCCCCCGCCGGAGCCGCCCCCGGAGAGCCTCCAGGTGCGGAAACTGGCGCAGATGGCGCGCAAGCTCGCCTCCGAGCTGGCGGGAAGCCGTCGAGTCCCCAACGCTGTCGCCGAGCGGGCGGCCGCCCTCGCGGACGATGTCGAAGAGATCGCGTCGAGCGTGACGGACGCCTGAGTCGCTGTTATCCAAGACCGACCCGTTGACCTGGGCTGAACGCTCCCAGGAAAGGGCACTCCTGACGGGCTTCCTGCCCGGAGGGGAGGGCCCTATAGTGGGTTCAGGGCCTGTAGCAGGTGGGCCTGGAGCCGTCGAAAGACGTGGGCGGCTTCGCGGGTGGTGGAGTGCGGTGGTCGGCGGAGAAGGTCCCGAACCGGGACCGGCGAACTCGGAGGCGGCAGTGAAGAAGGAGCACCACGTCAACCTGTCCTGCTCGTTCTGCGGCAAATCGCAGCGCGAGGTTCGGAAGCTCATCGCCGGACCCACGGTCTACATCTGCGACGAGTGCATCAAGCTGTGTAACGACATCATCGCGGACGAGAACGAACGCGAGGAGGGCAAGCCGCAGGTCAGCCTGCCCACGCCGCTGGAGATCAAGGCGTTCCTCGACGACTACGTCATCGGCCAGGACCAGGCGAAGAAGGTCCTCTCGGTCGCGGTGTACAACCACTACAAGCGCATCTACCAGAAGAAGCCGACCTCCCGGCCGCGCCCCGGTGTGAAGAGCCCCGGCGGCGAGGACGTGGAGCTGCAGAAGAGCAACATCCTGCTCATCGGCCCCACGGGTTCTGGCAAGACGCTGCTCGCGCAGTCCCTGGCGCGCTTCCTCAACGTCCCCTTCACCATCGCGGACGCCACCAGCCTCACCGAGGCCGGCTACGTGGGTGAGGACGTCGAGAACATCATCCAGAACCTCCTCCACAACGCCGACTACGACGTGGAGAAGGCCGCGCGCGGCATCGTCTACATCGACGAGATCGACAAGATCGCGCGCAAGGGCGACATGCCCAGCGCCACCCGCGACGTGGGCGGCGAGGGCGTGCAGCAGGCCCTGCTGAAGATCATCGAAGGCACCCGCGCCAACGTCACCCCGCGCGGCGGCAAGAAGTACAACCAGCAGGAGTACGTCCAGGTCGACACGACCAACATCCTCTTCATCTGCGGCGGTGCCTTCCACGGCATCGACGGCGTGATCAAGCGCCGCGTGGGTGAGAAGGGCCTGGGCTTCGGCGCGAAGATCACCCACAAGGAAGAGCGCAGCGTGGGTGAGCTGCTGGCCATGACGGAGCCGGAAGACCTGATGAAGTTCGGGATGATCCCGGAGTTCATCGGCCGTCTGCCGATGGTCGCGACGCTCAACGACCTGAAGGAGGATGACCTCGTCACCATCCTCACGATCCCGAAGAACGCCCTGGTGAAGCAGTACCAGAAGATGTTCGAGATCGAGAAGGTGAAGCTCACCTTCACCAAGGAAGCGCTGCGCGCCATCGCCCGCGAGGCGATGCGCCGTCACTCCGGAGCGCGCGGCCTGCGCGCCATCATGGAGGACGCGATGCTGGAGATCATGTACGACGTGCCGTTCCGCGAGGGCGTCAAGGAGTGCAAGATCACCGAACAGGTGATCACCAAGCACGAGCCCCCGCAGATCGTCATGGAGAAGGAAAAGAAGACCGCCTGAGGTTTCCCCCGGCGGTCCGTTGCCTCCACCCGGCGCCCCTCGCCTTCAGCAGGCAGGGGCGCCGTGGTGTTTCCGGCGCCCGGTGCTTCAGCTCTGCGTGACGCGCACCGTGGTCTTCATCTCGCGGCCGGTGGCGGGGTCCTTCGCGCGCATGGTGAGGATGCCCTCCACGCTCACGTCGAAGATGATCTCCACGTTCACCGTTCCGGCCTTCGCCGGCATGATGCCGGAGAAGGTGAACTCACCCAGCAGGTCATTGCGCGCCACCGTGTCGTGGTCGCCCTGGTAGATGCGCATGGCGAGCTCGGTCTGGTTGTCGATGCTCGTCGTGGCCAGCAGCTGCTTCGCGTTGGGGATGGACGCGTTGCGCGGGAAGACGACGTGGAAGCCGCCGTCGCCGCGCTCCAGGCCAATGGCCATGGGAATCACGTCCAGGAGCTGGATGCGCAGGTTGGTGTCGTCCTGGAGCGAGTGCGCGTAGAGCGCGGCGCCAATGGCCACGGCCTCGTCCGGGTGGACGCCCTTGCTGGGCGGCTTGCCGAAGAACTTGGTGAGCCGGTCCTGCACGACGGGCATGCGCGTCTGGCCGCCCACCAGCATGACCTCGTCGATGTCCTTGGTGGACAGGCCGGAGTCCACCAGCACGCGCGCCACCATCTGGAGGGTGCGGTCGACGAGCTGGTTCGTCAGCTGCTCCAGCATCTTGCGCGTGAACTTCATCTCGATGTTCAGCGGCTGGCCCTGTGCCGTCATCGTGATGAAGGGGATGTTGAAGGGCACCTCCTCGCGCGCGGACAGGTCGATCTTGGTCCGCTCCGCCAGGTCCTTGATGCGCTGCATGGCCACCGGGTCCGTGGCCAGGTCGATGCCCGTCTTGGCCGCGAAGTCCTTGAGGACGTGGTGGATGATGGCGTTGTCGAAGTCGATGCCGCCCAGGAACACGTCACCGCCGGTGGACTTCACCTCGAAGACGCGGTCGCGGATTTCGATGATGGAGACGTCGAAGGTGCCGCCGCCCAGGTCGTAGATGACGACCTTCTCCGACAGCCCCTTGCCCACGCCGTAGGCGAGCGCCGCCGCGGTGGGCTCGTTGATGATGCGCACCACCTCCAGGTCGATGAGCTTGCCGGCGTCCTTCACCGACTGGCGCTGCCGGTCGTTGAAGTACGCGGGCACCGTCACCACCGCGCGCTTGATGGGCATCTTCAGGTAGTTGGAGGCGACCTCGCGGATCTTCCCCAGGATCTTCGCGCTGATCTCCTGGAGGGTGAACTCCTTCTTGCCCACGTCCAGGGTGACGTCGTTCTTCGCTCCGGGGCGCATGTTGTACGCCACGGACTTCTTCATCGTGCCGACGACGTCGCTGCTGAAGTTCAGTCCCACGAGGCGCTTGGCGCCGTAGACGGTGTTGCGTGGGTTGAGCTGCCACTGGCGCTTCGCCTCGAAGCCGATGAGCTCGTTGCCCTTGTCGTCGATGGCGAAGATGGAGGGGATGGTGTACTCGCCGCCCTTGTAGGGGATGAGCTTGACGTTCCCGCTGTCCTCGACGATCGCCGCGCACGAGTTCGTCGTGCCGAGGTCGATGCCGATGATGGGCTCCTTGTGCATCGCGTGTGGGCTCCGGGTGAGGCGTTGCGGCTCTGTGGGGTGTGGCAGTCCGGGACCGTATCTCACCCGTCCCGGGTGCGCGAATCACCAACCATCCGTCATCCGACGGACGCCCTCAAAAAACTTCCAGCGCGCCTTCAACCTCCCACCCGGGGCGCCCGCCTGGCCGGGTGGGACACGGCCGGCGTCCAAGCGCGCGGCCCCGAACAGACCGGCCGCCGGGGAGGGGGCGCTCGCTTTACATCCCCGGGGCCGGGAACGAAGGTCATTCCCCGGGGTTCACATGCGACGGCGCAGCGCCGTGGCTACATCCGAGAGACTACCCACCCACAGAGGGGAGCCGCCGTGGAAGCGAAGGGCTATCTGCAGGAGGTGGGCGCACAGGTCAGCGCCGACTTCGTCAAGAACCGGTCCATCCTGTCCTTCGAGGAGTACCTGTCGCTCTTCTTCACGGACCCGAAGGGGCAGTCACGCAACGCGGCGCAGTACCTGCGGGACGTGATGGACCACTACGGCACGGAAGCCGTGCCGCACCCCACCGGCACCATCCGGCGCTTCAAGGTCTTCGACGTCCCGTCCGCCGACCATGACGGCCGCGTCGCCGGGCAGGAGGAGGTGCAGAACGCCCTCTACCGCATCCTGGGCAACTTCGTGCGCGCCGGCCGCATCAACAAGCTCATCATGCTGCACGGCCCCAACGGCAGCGCGAAGTCCAGCCTGGTCAACGCGCTGAAGCAGGGGATGGAGGACTACTCCCGCCAGCCGCAGGGCGCGCTGTACCGCATCGCGTGGGTGTTCCCGTCGGAGAAGCTCATCAAGGGCTCCATCGGCTTCGGCGAGCGCCCGGGCGTGAAGTCCGCCGAGGGCGAGCTCACCACGTACGCCCACCTGGACGCGGAGGCGCTGGACCTGCGCATGCCCTGCGAGCTGCGCGACCACCCGCTGTTCGCGGTGCCCCCCACGGAGCGCAAGAACCTCCTGGAGGGCGCGCTCAAGAAGAAGGGGCTGGGCACCGGCGACGGGGAGACGGGGGACTTCCTGCTGTCCGACTACGTACGCGACGGCGAGCTGTGCGCCAAGTGCCGCCGCATCTACACGGCCCTGCTCAACGCCTACGGCGGGGACTACCTCAAGGTCCTGCGCCACGTGCAGGTGGAGCGCTTCTACGTGTCGCGCCGCTACCAGGTGGGCACGGTGACGGTGGAGCCGCAGATGAGCGTGGACGCCGCCGCGCAGCAGATCTCCGCGGACCGCACCCAGCTCAACCTCCCCGCCGCGCTGCACAGCACGGTGCTCTTCGAGCCGCACGGCCCGCTGGTGCACGCCAACCGCGGCCTGATTGAGTACGCGGACCTGCTCAAGCGCCCGCTGGAGGCCTTCAAGTACCTCTTGGGCTTCAGCGAGACGAGCGAGGTCCCCCTGGAGCCCTTCGTCCTCCAGCTGGACGAGGTGCTCATCGCGTCCTCCAACGAGAAGCACCTGGCGGCCTTCAAGGAGCTGCCGGACTTCGCGTCGTTCAAGGGCCGCATCGAGCTGGTGCGCGTGCCGTACCTGCGCCGCTACAAGGTCGAGCAGGAGATCTACGACGCGCAGATCACCGCCACGTCCGTGGGCAAGCACGTCGCGCCGCACGCCACGGAGGTGGCCGCGATGTGGGCGGTGCTCACGCGCCTGAAGAAGCCCCTCCCGGACCGCTACCCGGCCAACGTGAAGCCGCTGGTGGATCAGGTGGCCCCCGCGGAGAAGATGCACCTGTACCAGGAGGGTGGGGTGCCCGCGCGGCTGTCCTCCTCCAACACCAAGGAGCTGCTCAAGCTGCGCGAGGAGCTGTACGAGGAGTCCGACGCGTACCCCAACTACGAGGGCCGCTCCGGCGCGAGCGCGCGCGAGATAAAGACGGCGCTCTTCAACGCCGCGCAGAACCCGGACTACAAGTGCCTCCACGCGCTGGCGGTGCTGGAGGAGCTGCACGCGCTCTGCAAGGACAAGAGCGTCTACGAGTTCCTCCTCCAGGAGGTGATGGACGGCTACCACGACCACGAGACCTTCGTGCACGTGGTGGAGGGCGAGTACCTGGACCGCGTGGACTCCGAGGTGCGCGACTCCATGGGCCTGGTGTCCGAAGGCCAGTACCGCGAGCTGGTGGAGCGCTACATCCAGAGCGTCAGCCACTGGGTGCGCGGGGAGAAGATGCGCAACCGCGTGACGGGCGAGTCGGAGAAGCCGGACGAGGCGCGCATGGCGGAGGTGGAGGCCATCGTGATGCCGCAGGGCGAGGCGCCCGCGGACTTCCGCCGGGGCCTCATCGCGAGCATCGGCGCGCACCGGCTGGACAACCCGGACGGCGCCATGGACTACCCGCGCATCTTCCCGGACATGTTCAAGCGCCTGCGCGACCACTACTTCGAGGAGCGCAAGCGCGTGCTGCGCAAGAACAAGGAGAACGTCCTCAAGTACCTCTCCGAGGACCGCAATCAGCTGAGCGCGCGCGAGCAGTCCCAGGTGCAGGACACGCTCAAGACGATGGCGGACCGCTACGGCTACTGCGAGCTCTGCGCGAAGGACGCCATCCTGTTCCTGATGCGGCAGCGCTACACCTGACCCGCGAGCGGCGGGCAGGCATCCGAAAGCCGATGCCTGCCCGCCTGCTTTCAAATCCGGGCCGGGGCTCGGGATGATGGGACCTCACACCGAGTTCGCGCGTGTGTCGTCGTCTTTCGTCCCTCCTCATCCTTGCGCCTGGAGTGTTGATGAACCGGTTGCTGTTGGGCACCCCCCTCCTGTGGGCCCTCGTGTCGTGCGCCAGTGCCCCGTCGCAGTCCCCGTCGGACACCCCGGTCGCGACGCACACGCAGGCCCCGCTCCGGGTGGAGCGGGTGTTGTCCAGGCCCGAGCCCACGCCGCGGCCCACGCGCAAGGCGATGGTGCGGCGCATCCTCCCGCTCAACGTGCGGCTGGTGACGACGGAGGGCGGCAAGGTGCGCCGCTCGGCGTCGGGCGTCGTCATCGGGACGGAAGCAGGCGAGGCCGGGCCCGTCAGCTACGTAGTCACCAACGCGCACGCGGTGGAGCAGGGCGACCTCACGGACCCCGTGCTCAAGGTCGTGCTGGACCGGCGCGCGGAGACGCACGAGTACGCCGCGGAGGTGGTGGCCACGGGCGAGGTGCCGGACCTGGACCTGGCGCTCCTGCGCGTGACGGGCGTGGCGTGGCCCGTGGCGGAGCTGGCGGCGGACGACGAGCCGGAGCCGGGCGAGGACGTGGTGGTGGCGGCGTCCCCGTACGGCCGCGCGCTGTCCATCTCCGGCGGCATGGTGTCCCAGGTGGAGTGGGACCAGCAGACGAAGCACCCGCGCATGCTCAAGACGGACGCGCCCATCGGCTACGGGGCCTCCGGCGGCGGCATCTTCAGCATGGAGACGGGGCGCCTGCTGGCCATCGTGGAGGGCTACCGCACCGCGAAGGTGGACTTCGAGGTCGCCGCCCAGAACTTCAGCTTCGACGTGCCCATGCCCGGGGAGACGTTCGCCGCGCCCAGCGCCAAGGTGCGCGGCTTCCTCCAGGCGAAGGGCTTCGGCCGGCTGCTGGAGCGCGCCGCAGACCCGGACGGGGCGGGGCCGCAGAAGACCGCGAGTCGCTGATCCGACAGCGCCCCGGCCTGGAAATTGGTGCGGGCCTGATCCGGCGTTAGAGCTGCGGGCTCATCCGCTGGAGGGTTCACGCGCATGTCCGCTCGGGGCAATTGGGATCAGTACTTCATGGACATCGCCCAGCAGGTGGCCACCCGCGCCACCTGCGACCGCAAGCACGTGGGCGCGGTGCTGGTGCGGGACAAGACCATCCTGTCCACCGGCTACAACGGCGCCATCCGCGGCCTGCCCCACTGCGACGAGGTGGGCCACATGATGGAGAACGGCCACTGCGTGGCCACCGTCCACGCGGAGGCCAACGCCATCATCCAGGCGGCCAAGAACGGCGTCGGCATCGACGGGGCGACCATCTACACGACCGCCAGCCCCTGCTGGCCGTGCTTCAAGCTGATCGCCAACAGCGGCTGCACCCGCATCGTGTTCGGCGAGTTCTACCGCGACCCGCGCATCTTCGAGTACGCGGCCCGCCTGGGCCTCAAGCTCGTCGGCCTGGGCGCCGCCGCGCAGCCTCCGGCGTCCGCAACCGGGACCTGAAGGCGGCGCCCTGTCCGGGGGTGGACAACCCCTGGACGCGCTGATCGCCCGGGGCAGGGTTCCCGTTCGTTGAACGACACTTGTGAGAGGTCCTAAGTGGTTGTTCCGACACGGGAATTTTAGAATTCCGGCAAGAATTACCGACCCAGGGTTGACGATCCCCGGGGTGCTCCCTAAATCCTGGCTCCGGTAGGGCGGCGGCGGGGGTGGGGAGACGGAAATTCCTAGGAGTTCCAGGTGGTTAGCTCAACAGCAATGGCCAGCAGTGTGCCCTCTGTCCAGGATGTGTCGGATCCCGTGGTGGGCGCGGCCCGCTACGACGCGGTTCCGCCGTTGATGGACAGCCTGTTGCACGACGTGCGCAACCCGCTCAACGCGCTGGCCATCCATCTGGAGGTGCTCTCCGAGAAGTTGAAGGGCGAGTCCGGCCAGGTGCCGGCCACGCAGGAGAAGAACCTCAAGGCCATGCGCGAGCAGATCGCCCGCGTGGACGGCCTGCTCAAGCTCTTCTCGGACTTCATCGTGTTTCGCGGGGCGGGCCCCTCCGGGGACGCGCCGCTGTCGGACGCCGCCGGCAAGGCCCTGGACGTGCTGGGCCATGAGAGCCGCCGGCGCCGCCTCCAGGTCACGCGCGCCATCGAGCCGGACGTGCAGGCCCGTATGGAGGACACCACCGAGCTGGGGTTCTTCCTGGTGCAGGTGCTGATGCGCGCCTTCCAGCGCGCGGAGCAGGGCAGCACCGTGGTCGTCGCCGTCCGCGCCGAAGGCCCTCGAGCGGTGCTGGAGGTCGTGGACGGCTCCTCGGCGCCCGAGCGGGCGACGGACACCGTGGCCGCGCTGACGCTCCGCGCGGCGCAGCTGGGCATCGAGTTCGCTATTCAGGCGGGGACGTGCCGCCTCGTGTTCCCGCGCGCCTGAGCTTTCCCCCCTTCAGGCGCTGACGGTCTTCCATCCGGTTTCATCACGCTTCATCGCAGTGGAGGTTTTCATCTTGGGCAGCGCACGAATCCTGGCCGTGGATGACGAACGTGAGACCTGCGAGGCCCTGGCGGAGATGTTGTCCGCCTGGGGTCACAAGGTCGAGACCGCGTTCGACGGGCATGACGCCCTCCGCAAGGCCGGTGAGTTCCGGCCCGACGTCGTCCTGTCGGACCTCGCCATGCCGGAGACGGACGGCCTGTGGCTCCTGCGCAACCTGCGCGAGGAGCTGCCCGACTGCCCGGTGGTGTTCCTCACTGGCCGCGGCACCATCGACACCGCGGTGGAGTCCATCCGCGAGGGGGCCTACGACTTCATCGTGAAGCCGCTGGACACCGCGCGGCTCAAGGTCTGCATCGACCGCGCGCTGGAGAAGAAGGAGACCATGCGCGAGGTGCAGACGCTCCGGCGCCGCCTCAAGCAGCTGGGCTCCACGGACCTCATCGCCGGCTCCACCGGGATGCGCAAGGTCATCGAGATGATCGAGAAGGTGGCCCCCTCCAAGGCCAGCGTCTCCATCAGCGGCGAGTCCGGAACGGGCAAGGAGGTGGTCGCCCGCACGGTGCACAACCTGTCCCTGCGCCGCGACAAGCCCTTCATCGCCATCAACTGCGCGTCCATCCCCGCGACCCTGATTGAATCCGAACTCTTCGGCCACGAGCGCGGCGCCTTCACCGGCGCGGATCAGCGCGCCCGGGCGTGTTCGAGATGGCCCACGGCGGCACGCTCTTCCTGGACGAGTTGGGGGAGATCCCCATCGACCTGCAGGCCAAGCTGCTGCGCGTGCTGGAGGAGGGCCGCCTGCGCCGGCTGGGCGGCAAGGTGGAGATTGAAGTGGACGTGCGCGTGCTGTCCGCCACGAACCGCGACCTGAAGCAGGAGATCAAGAACCAGCGCTTCCGCGAGGACCTCTACTTCCGCCTCAACGTGTTCCAGCTGCACCTGCCGCCCCTGCGCGAGCGCCGGGACGACGTGCCCATCCTGGTCCAGCACTTCGTGGACAAGTTCCGCGGGGACTCCGCCAAGCGCGTCTCCGGCGTGCACCCGGACGCGATGGAGGTGCTCAAGAACTACGACTGGCCGGGCAACATCCGCGAGCTGCGCAACGCCGTGGAGCGCGCCGTCATCCTCTGCGACGGGGAGCTCATCACCCGCGAGCACCTGCCGCCCGACATGGCCGGCAAGAGCCCGGAGCGCCACACGTTCAAGCTGCCGTTCGGCCTGAGCCTGGACGCCGTGGAGCGCGAGTACATCCTGGGCAGCCTCCAGCGCAACGGGAACAACAAGGCGCGCACGGCGGAGGTGCTGGGGGTGAGCGAGAAGACGCTCTACAACAAGCTCAACCGCTACGCGGCCGAGAACCGGGCGCAGGGCACCCCGGGTGGAGGCAGTCCCCTGGGCGGACAGGGCAACGACGGCCCCATGGGCGCCAGCAGCTTCCTGACCCGCTGATCCACCGGCTCCCCCGGCGCCGGGGACGGGCGGCTGCCCGCCGCTGACCTGATGGGTAGGCGGATGGGCCCGGATTCCGGGCCCTTGGCAGGGCTCCTGGAGGGCACGCGCGGGGCCTCCCCAGGCCGGTTTAAACGGGCGGGGGAGGTCTCGAAAACCCCTGTCAATTCTTGACTTTTCCCCCCTGGACGGGGGATCCTCCGGACCTCTCCCACCCGTTGGTGAGGGCCCGGCCGGGACGTTTCATTTCGGGCCACGTCCGCCCCCCATGGTGCGGTCGTCCGACGTGAGTCATCTGGGGTGCCGCCGGGGGGGCACAAGGAAGGCCACAACGCAATGAGCGACGCGAGAGCACTTCACTTCTTCGGCGGCAAGGGCGGGGTCGGCAAGACCACGCTCGCGGCAGCGTACGCGGTGAGGCTCTCGGAAGAAGCGCCCAAGCACCGGGTGCTGGTCGTCTCGTTGGATCCGGTCCAGTCCCTGTCGGACCTGGTGAAGAAGAAGCTGCCGGCGAAGCCCACCCGGTTGCAGGCGGGCAAGGGCGAGGGCGGCCTCTTCGGGGCGGAGCTGAACCCCGCCGCGCTGCTCAAGCCGTTCCTGGCGGAGTACCTGCCGGCGCTGGCGAAGGCGGCGGTGAAGGGCACGCACCTGTCCGACGAGGAGATGGGCAAGCTCTACCAGCAGGCGGTGCCGGGGCTGGAGGAGCTGGTGGCCCTCTTCCACGTGGTGGACCTGCTGGAGTCGGGCGAGTACGACCGCATCGTGGTGGACACGGCGCCCACCAGCCACACGCTGCGCCTGTTCGACATGCCGGCGCAGCTGCGCAAGTTCCTGGGCTTCGTGAAGGTGGGCCAGGACCGCGCCGCCCCGGCCCCCAGCGGCAAGGGCAAGAAGGCGGCCGCGGCGGCGGAAGGTGCTCCCGCGGGCTTCCTGGAGCAGGTGGGCCAGAAGGCGGAGAAGCTGCTGGCGCTGCTGAAGGACCCCGCGCGCACGGCCTTCCACCTGGTGGCGCTGGCGGAGCCGGTGCCGGAAGCGCAGACGCGCATGTACTTCACCCAGCTGCGCGAGCGCGGGCTGCCGGTGACGGAGGTGGTGGTCAACCAGGTGGAGGACCACGAGGGTTGCCCCGCGTGCCAGGGCCGCCGCGGCCTGCAGGCGCCGCACGTGCGCAAGTACCAGGCGCTGGACAAGACCGTGCCCGTGAACCTGCTGGGCCGCCGCGAGGTGGCGCCCCGGGGGCTGGACGGGCTGAAGGAGTTCGCCAAGGAGTGGGCGGCGGGCAAGGAGACCAAGGCGCTGGAGTTCAGCGCGGCCGAGGGGCCTCCGGCGCTGGTGCGCGCCCCGTCCATGCCTCCCATCGCGGCGCCCCCGCTGCCGCCCACGCGGCTCATCTTCTTCGTGGGGCAGGGCGGGGTGGGCAAGTCCTCCTGCGCGGCCGCCGCGGCGGTGACGCTGACGGAGAAGGAGGGGCCGGTGCTCCTCATCTCCACGGACCCCGCGCACTCGCTGTCGGACGTGCTGCAGAGCCGCCTGACGGACACCGAGACGCAGGTGAAGGGCACCAAGGGCCTGTACGCGCGCGAGCTGGACATGGCGGGCTGGTTCAACGCCCTGCGCAAGCGGCTGAAGGAGAAGGCGGAGAAGGCCTTCGAGGGCGCGCCCAAGGCGGGCAACGACGTGCCGGCGGACCTGCTCTACCTGCGCAACCTGCTGGAGTGCGCGCCCCCGGGCATCGACGAACTGGCGGCCATGTCCGTGCTGACGGACGCGCTGGTGCAGGAGCGCTTCAAGCGCATCGTGGTGGACTCGTCGCCGCAGGTGACGAACGTGCGCGTGGTGGAGCTGGCGGACATCGCGAAGACGTGGCTGGGCGCGCTGCACGGCATCCTCAACAAGCACCGCGCCAAGGGCCTGGGCGAATTGGCGGATGACCTGGCGGCGATGCTCAAGCACGTGAAGCGCTTCGAGGACGCGCTGGCGTCCCCCAGCGAGTCGCGCTTCGTCGTCGTGACGCGCGGCGAGGACGTGGCCGCGTCCCGCACGGAGCGGCTGGTGGAGTACCTCAAGGAGAAGAAGCTCCAGGTGGAGCGGGTGCTCGTCAACCGCGTGGGCCCCAAGTCCACCTGCGAGAAGTGCGAGAACCGCCGCAAGCTGGAGCTCAACGCGGCCAAGGCCATGGAGAAGAAGATTGGCCTGCCCGTGACGATGGCGCCCGCGCTGGGCCGCCACCCCGCGGGGCTGCGCGAGCTGAAGGCGTTCCGCACCGCGTGGTACGCGCTGTCCGCGCCGCCGGCGAAGATCAAGGCGGCCTGAGGTTGGAGACGCCGGGCGCCTAGTGGGGGCCCGGCAGGAGCAGGGACAGGGGCAGCCGGTGGGGATACGCCCGGCGCGCCTGTCCCAGCAGGTCCACGGCGCCCGCCTTGAGCGAGCGCACCGTCGGGGCCGCCGGCACCTCCAGGTGCCGCTGGAGGACCCAGCTCGGACCCACGAGCATCAGCGCCACCGCCGGCACGATGCACAGGTCACCACCGCGCTGGCGCCGCCCACCGTGCCCAGCAGGCGCAGCACCGGGACGCCTGGATGCGCGGCGCTGCAGGCCGCGAGGATGCGCGCGAAGAGGGCGCCGCCCACCAGCCCCAGCACCGTGGCCAGCCCCCCAGCTCAGCCCGCCCACCGGGGTCGCGCCGAGCACCGGCTCCAGGAGCTGGGGGGCCGTGGCGCCCAGCACGAAGGCGAGGACGAAGGGCGCCGCCGCGATGATGGCGACCAGGCCCCAGTGTCTTGCGTTGAGTCGGTGCACGGCTTTCCCCCTCCGCTACAGGGCGAAGGTGGGCACCGGCAGGCAGGCGCGCCAGGGTGGCGCTCCCCGGAGGCGTGTAGGCGTGAACGGGGCGTCACTTCCCGGGTCAGGCCTCGCATTCGGAGGGGCTGTCGGTGAAGCGGCCCAGGGGCTCCGGGAAGGTGAGGGCGCCCGCCTCGTCGAGGCTCCCGGTGACGGGGGCGGCCTCCGGCAGCGTCACCGTCACGGCGCGGCCCTTCACCGTGTACGTGCCCTGGAGGCGCGACTGCTTCGGCGTGCCGGAGTCGTCGATGTCCTTCTTCCACAGCTCCACGCGCCCGCCGTCCTGGAACTTGAGGGCGCGCGTGGTGCCGTAGACGCCCACGCCGGGGCCGTACCAGGACACCGCTCGCAGGAGAGCCGGGACGTCGGCTTGCTTCCGAGGGGTGCGGCCCAGCAGCTTCTGCCAGCCCAGTGTGTCCCGGATGACGTCCAGGTCCCGGTCCTCCTTCGCCCGCTGGAGGCGGCGCGGGTCCAGGCGCACGGCGGTGGCCAGCTTCTCCACGATGACGTCGCGGTGGGCGCTGTACTCGCACACCTTGCCCTGCTTGCGCAGCAGGCCCAGGGTGGCGGCGGCGTTGTAGTGGGCCAGGGCATAGTCCGGGGTGGCCTGGGCGGCGGCCTGGAACTTCTCCAGCGCCTCTGGATAGCGGCCGGACTGGTAGAGGCGGAAGCCCTGGGTGTTGAGGGCCTTGCCCGACGGGGGCGTGGACGGGGCGGCGGACAGCGCCAGGGCCAGGGAGAGGGCGAGGACCATGTGGCTCCAGACGGGCGGCCCCCCAGGACATTCCAGGGGTGCGTAACCGCTTGCGCGTTGAAAGGCCTGAACCCTGGTGCTAGTTCGGCGCCATGGCAACCGGCATTGGCTACGCGCTCGACTTCGAGCGCCCGCTCATCGAGCTGGAAAAGAAGATCGAGGAGCTGAAGGTCCTCTCCACCAGCGGCACGGTGGATTTCTCCTCGGAGATCTCCAAGCTGGAGAAGAAGGCGAAGAAGCTCCAGACGGAGATCTTCAGCGACCTGACCCGCTGGCAGGTGGTGCAGCTGTCGCGTCACAGCTCGCGGCCGTACTTCCTGGACTACGTCCACTACCTGTTCACGGACTTCTTCGAGATGTGCGGCGACCGGCACTTCGGCGAGGACCCGTCCATCGTCGGCGGCTTCGCGCGCTTCGACGGCAAGACGGTGATGCTCATCGGCCACCAGAAGGGGCGCAACACCAAGGAGAACATGGCGCGCAACTTCGGCATGCCGCGCCCGGAGGGCTACCGCAAGGCGCGCCGGCTGATGGAGCTGGCCGAGCGGATGGAGAAGCCCATCCTCACCTTCGTGGACACGCCGGGCGCGTACCCGGGCATCGGCGCGGAGGAGCGCGGCCAGGCGGAGGCCATCGCGGTGAACCTGGAGGTCATGAGCCGGCTGCGCGTGCCCATCATCTCCACCGTGGTGGGCGAGGGCGGCTCCGGCGGCGCGCTGGCCATTGGCGTGGGCAACCGCGTGCTGATGTTCCAGAACAGCGTCTACTCCGTCATCTCCCCGGAGGGCTGCGCGTCCATCCTCTTCCGCGACGCGACGAAGGCGGACAAGGCCGCGGACGCGATGCGCCCCACGGCGCAGGACCTGCTGGCGATGAAGATCATCGACGAGGTGATTCCCGAGCCTCCCGGCGGCGCGCACCGCGACGCGGCCAAGGCGGCCGAGGCGCTGGGCAAGACGCTGCGCAAGCACCTGGGCCAGCTGGCGGAGCTGACACCGGACGAACTGGTGCGCGACCGCTACGACAAGTTCCGCGCGCTCGGCATGTTCTCCGGCAAGTAAGGGTTCCCATCTCATGCGACCGCTCGTTCCTCCCTACGTCGAGACGCTCAAGGCCTACGTCCCCGGCAAGCCCATCGAGGAGACCGAGCGGGAGTACGGCCTCACCGGCGTCATCAAGCTGGCCTCCAACGAGAACCCGCTGGGCCCGTCGCCCCGCGCGGTGGAGGCCATGCGCAACGCCGCTGGCCAGGTGAACCTGTACCCGGATGCCACCAGCTTCCACCTGGTGCGCAAGCTCGCCGCGCACCTGGGCGTGAAGCCGGAGGAGGTGGTGCTGGGCAGCGGGTCCAACGAGCTGATCGAGCTGCTCATCCGCACGTTCACCACGCAGGAGGAGGAGATCCTCCTGTGCAAGGGCTCGTTCCCCGCGTACCGCATCTCCGCGCAGGCGCACGGCCGTGCGTTCGTGGAGGTGCCCATGCGCGAGGGCTTCCGCTACGACCTGGAGGCCATGGCCCGCGCCGTCACGCCGCGCACGCGCATGGTGTTCCTGGCCAACCCGGACAACCCCACGGGCACCACGTTCGGGCGCAAGGACCTGGAGACGTTCCTCCAGGCGGTGCCCAAGGACGTGCTCGTCGTCCACGACGAGGCCTACGCGGAGTTCGTGGACTGGCCCGACTACGCGAGCGCGGTGGAGCTGTTCCACACGTATCCGAACCTCGTGGGGCTGCGCACGTTCAGCAAGATCCACGGCCTGGCCGGCATCCGGCTGGGCTCCGCGGTGATGGACGCGAAGCTCGTGGGCTACGTGCACCGCACGCGCATGCCGTTCAACCTGACGACGGTGGCGCAGGCGGCGGGCATGGCGGCGCTGGAGGACACGGAGCACGTGGAGCGCACGCGCGAGAACAACCGCGTGGGGCTGCGCTACTTCGGGGAGGAGCTGCCGAAGCTGGGGCTCTCGCTGACGGAGAGCCACGCGAACTTCGTCTTCGTGGACTGCCACCGCCCGGGGGCCGAGGTCTACGAGCAGCTCCTGCGCAAGGGCATCATCGTGCGGCCCATGGCGGGCAACGGCCACCCGGACTGCGTGCGCATCTCCGTGGGCACGCCGCGGGAGAACGCCCGCTGCGTCGCCGCGCTGAAGGAGGTCCTGTCTTGAGCGCGCGGCCGTTCATCGTCGCCATCGACGGGCCGGCCGGGGCGGGCAAGTCCTCCGTGTCGAAGCTGCTGGCGCGGCGGCTGAACTTCGCGCTGGTGGACACGGGCGCCATCTACCGCTGCGTGGCGCTGATGGCCACGCGCGAGGGCATCGCGTTCGACGACGACGCGAAGCTGGGCGAGCTGCTCGGGCGCGTGCGCATCCACTTCCAGGTGGTGGGCGAGGAGAACCACGTCTTCCTGGGCGGCGAGGACGTGTCGTCGGAGATCCGCACGCCGCCCATCTCCATGGGGGCGTCGCAGGTGTCCGGGCGGCCGGTGGTGCGCGCGGGGCTGCTGGCGCTCCAGCGGCGGCTGGCGCTGGAGGCGCCGTCGGGCGCATCCTGGAGGGCCGGGACATCGGCACGGTGGTGTTCCCGGACGCGGACGTGAAGTTCTTCCTCGCGGCGGACCCGGAGGTGCGGGCGCGCCGCCGCTTCGAGGAGCTGTTCCAGAAGGGCGTGGACAGCAGCCTGGAGGCCGTCCTCACGGACCAGACGCGCCGCGACGCCGCGGACTCCGGGCGCGAAGTGGCGCCCCTGAAGCCCGCCGAGGACGCGGTGCACGTGGACTCCAGCAGCTTGCCGCTGTCGGAGGTGGTCCAGTCGCTGGAGCACGAAATCGAGCGCCGCCGGGCCGGGCGCGGCGCCTGAGCCGTCACCGCCCCGTCAGAAGGTGACGCCGTCCGTGGAGGGGGCGGGCACCGTCATGGCCAGCCGGGCCTGGGTGCCGTCCTTCTCGTAGAAGCGGTGGTAGAGGTACAGGTCCGCCACCACCTGCTTCACGTAGCCGCGCGTCTCCCGGTAGGGGATGGACTCCACGAACAGGTCCAGCGGCAGGGTGCCGCGCTCCTGCGTCCAGCGCACCGCCGCCTTGGGTCCCGCGTTGTAGGCCGCCGCCGCGAGCGCCGGGTGCGCGAAGCGCTTCATCAGCTGCGCCAGGTACCACGCGCCGTAGCGGATGTTGCGCTCCGGGGCGAACAGGTCTCCCGGAGCGGGCGCGGGCTCCGCCATCTTCTGGGCGATCTCCGTCGCCGTGGGCGGGATGATCTGCATGAGCCCGCGCGCGTCCGCCGCGCTCATCACCTCCGGACGGAAGGCGCTCTCCCGCCGCATGATGGCCCACACGAGGAACGGATCCAGCGCCTGCCGCGTGGCCTCCGTCTCCACCGCCTTCGCGAAGCCCGCGGGTAGAACGCGGCCAGCGCGTCCGGCGCCTTGGCCCCGAAGGCCCGGCCCCACAGGTGGCGCGCCGCCACCATGTGCGCGTGGCCGAACTCGCCCAATTGCAGGAGCGCGTGCGCGAACGGCAACGCCTGGTCCGCGGTGCGCAGGTCCGACACGCGCGAGCGCACCTCGTCCGCCGCGTCGCGGAAGAGGCCCGCGCGCGTGAGCGCCACCGCCAGCTCCAGCTCCGGCGGGCGGGGGAGGGTGAGCTGCTTCGGAGGCTGCGGGAAGGCCGCGGGCGGCGTGCGCCCCAGCTCGCGCAGCCGCTCCGTCGCGAGCAGCGCGTAGAACGACGCGGGCGCCGCGCTGATGACGGGCCTCGTAGCCCGCCCCCACCTCGC
>NZ_JBKGHJ010001279.1:0-340 GCF_046520365.1 Corallococcus sp. 4LFB | reverse complement strand
TGGTGACGATGCACCACATCGTCTCCGACGGCTGGTCCATGGGCGTCCTCGTCCGCGAACTCACTGCGCTCTACGCGGCATTCACCACGGACAACGACCCGGCCCTCAGCCCCTTGTCGGTGCAGTACGCGGACTTCGCGGCATGGCAGCGCCAGTGGATGCAGGGTGAAGTGTTGGAGGCGCAGCTCGGCTACTGGAAGCAGCAGTTGTCCGGAGCCCCCGCGGCGCTCGACCTGCCCACGGACCGTCCTCGTCCGCCCGTGCAGTCGCACCGGGGGGCCACGGTGGACGTGCGCCTCCCGCCGGAGGTCTCGCAGGCGCTCAAGGCCCTGGCCCAGCG
>NZ_JBKGHJ010001278.1:0-349 GCF_046520365.1 Corallococcus sp. 4LFB | reverse complement strand
CCAGCGCGGAGTTCCCTCGCGACCTCTGCCTCCATGACGCCTTCACCGCCCAGGCTCTTCGCACGCCCGACGCCCTGGCTGTCATCTGCCGTGCTGAGCAGCTCACCTTCCGTGAGTTGGACACGCGCGCCAATCAACTCGCCCACCGGCTGGTGAAGCTCGGCGTCGGCCCCGACGTGCGCGTGGTGCTCTGCGTGGAGCGCTCCGTCGAAGCCCTCGTCGGCATCCTCGGTACTCTCAAGGCCGGTGGCGCCTACGTCCCCATCGACCCCAGCTACCCCCGCGAGTGGTTGGCCCACGTCCTCACCGACACGGGCGCTCCAGTGGTGCTTACCCAGCAGCGCCTGCG
>NZ_JBKGHJ010001277.1:0-350 GCF_046520365.1 Corallococcus sp. 4LFB | reverse complement strand
CGACAAGGTCGGCGTCCACGACAACTTCTTCGACCTCGGCGGCAACTCGCTGCTGGCCACCCAGGTGGTCTCCCGGCTGCGTGACCGGTTCGCCATCTCCGTGCCGCTGCAGGCCTTCTTCCAGGCACCGAGCATCTCGGGGCTCGCACGGCATCTTCAGGCCCACGCGCCCGAAGCGCAGTCGCTTCAGCCTTCCTTCAAGCCTCGTCCCGATGGCCCTCTTCCCCTCTCCTTCGCCCAGGAGCGGCTCTGGTTCATTGATCGGCTCATTCCGGACAGCGCCCTGTATGCGATCCCGCTGGCGGTGCGCCTGACGGGGACGCTGGATGCGACGGCTCTCGCGCACAGCC
>NZ_JBKGHJ010001276.1:0-354 GCF_046520365.1 Corallococcus sp. 4LFB | reverse complement strand
AGCTGGCCCACGCGATTCAGGGCGCGGTGGGCGGGCACGTTTCCGGCGACTACCGAGGCTGGCAGGTGACGGACCCCCAGGGCCGCGCCTGGAAGGTGGTGCCTGACGGCTCGCTGAGCGGGGGCGACTACAGCGGCGAAATCGTTTCCCCCATCCTCACCTACCAGGACCTGGACGCCTTACAGCATGTGGTGCGCGCCGCCCGCGAGGCTGGCGCCCGCGCCGACGCCTCCACCGGCATCCACATTCACGTCGACGGCAGCCGCTTCGACGCGAAGGGCGTCACCAACTTGGTGAAGATGGTGCACAAGCAGGAGCGCCTCCTGGAGACCGCCCTCGGGGTGAGCGCCGCGC
>NZ_JBKGHJ010001275.1:0-356 GCF_046520365.1 Corallococcus sp. 4LFB | reverse complement strand
AACTGCTGACGCTCCGGAGCCGTGAGGAGCGGCAAGCTCGCGAGCGTCGCGTCCGGCTTCGCGGCGATGGCCTCCAGCAGCACGCCCAGGTGGCCCACCATGCGCTGCACGGTCGAGGCGTCGAAGAGGTCGCTGCTGTACTCCAGGACACCGATGAAGCCCTGGGGAGAGTCCTGCAGCGTCAGCGTCAGGTCGAACTTCGCGGAGCTCGATTCGAGCGGAAGCTGCTCGAAGGACAAGCCCGGCACACGCAGTGCTTCGGTGGGCGTGTTCTGCAGGGAGAACATCGCCTGGAAGAGCGCGCTGCGGCTCAGGTCGCGAACGGGCTGGAGGACTTCCACCAGCTTCTCGAACGG
>NZ_JBKGHJ010001274.1:0-358 GCF_046520365.1 Corallococcus sp. 4LFB | reverse complement strand
AGCCGGGCAGCCTGCCCAAGACGTCCAGCGGCAAGGTGCAGCGGCACGCGTGCCGAACGGGGTTCCTGACCGGGACGTTGCAGGAGGTGATGGCGTGGCGGGAGGAGCCGCCCGAGCTCCGGCTGGAGGGAGCGGTCCGGCGGGTTCCGAAGGGGGGCCGTCCGGAGCAGGAGGTTCCTCTGCTTCGAGCACGGGCAAGGCAGCGGCGGGGCCCGCGGCGTCAGCCGGTTCGCACGCCTCCGTGGGATTGGCCGCGAAGCCGGACGCGGAGGCGCTGGTTGCGTGGCTGCGCGACCTGGTCGCCCGGCACGTGCGCATGCGCCGCGAGGAGATCGACGTCGAGGCTCCGGTCACGCGC
>NZ_JBKGHJ010001273.1:0-360 GCF_046520365.1 Corallococcus sp. 4LFB | reverse complement strand
TGGACGTGCGCCTCCCGCCGGAGGTCTCGCAGGCGCTCAAGGCCCTGGCCCAGCGCGAAGGCGCCACGCCCTTCATGCTGCTGCTCGCGGCCTGGCAGCTGCTGCTGTCCCGCTACTCTGGACAGGACGATGTCAGCGTGGGTTCCCCCATCGCCGGCCGCACCCAGGCGGAGACCGAAGGCCTCATCGGCTTCTTCATCAACACCCTGGTCCTGCGTGCCCAACTGAACCCGCGCGCGACGTTCCGTGAACTGCTGGCCCAGGTACGAGGTACGACGCTCGCGGCCTACGAACACCAACACGTGCCGTTCGAGAAGCTGGTGGAAGTCCTCCAGCCCGTTCGCGACCTGAGCCGCAGCG
>NZ_JBKGHJ010001272.1:0-360 GCF_046520365.1 Corallococcus sp. 4LFB | reverse complement strand
TGGACGTGCGCCTCCCGCCGGAGGTCTCGCAGGCGCTCAAGGCCCTGGCCCAGCGTGAGGGCGCGACGCCCTTCATGCTGCTGCTCGCGGCCTGGCAACTGCTGCTGTCTCGCTACTCCACGCAGGACGACATCAGTGTGGGCACGCCCATCGCAGGGCGCACCCAGGCGGAGACCGAAGGCCTCATCGGCTTCTTCGTCAATACGCTGGTGTTGCGCGCCCATGTGCGCCCGGAGGAAACATTCCGTCGGCTGCTCTCCCAGGTGAAGGCCACGACGCTTGCGGCCTACGAGTACCAGCACGTCCCGTTCGAGAAGCTGGTGGAAGTCCTCCAGCCCGTTCGCGACCTGAGCCGCAGCG
>NZ_JBKGHJ010001271.1:0-365 GCF_046520365.1 Corallococcus sp. 4LFB | reverse complement strand
GCGCGCAGCGACTCCAGCAGCACCGGCGGGTGCGCCCGCGCCAGCCGCTCGCGCAGGTCCGCCTCCAGCTGACTCCGCGCCCCCGGCCGCGTGAGCTCCCGGTGCAGCGGCCCGCGCCCGGCCAGCGTGAGGCGCACGGCGTGCCCGTCGAAGTCCTCCGCGCAGCGCGACTCCACCACCTCCGTGGCCACCGCCTGGAGCATGTCCAGCGACGTGACGCCGGACAGCGGCACGTCCAGCCGGTGCCAGCGCACGCGGTCCACCGGCACGAACCTGCGGCGCGCGACGCCGTCTCCACGTCCACCACCACGCAGCCGCGCTCGCCCGTCTCGTGGACGTGCCGGCCCTGCGGGTTGCCCGGGTAC
>NZ_JBKGHJ010001270.1:0-368 GCF_046520365.1 Corallococcus sp. 4LFB | reverse complement strand
TGCCGCCGCTCACCAGCGGCGCGAAGACTTCGAAGACGGAGAGGTCGAAGTTCAGTGACGTCGCCGCAAGCACGCCCTTCAACTGCTCTGCCTTGAAGGTGCTCGTGGCCCACTTCAGGAACGCCACCGCGCTGGCGTGTGTGACCGCGACGCCCTTCGGACGGCCCGTGCTTCCTGATGTGTACAGCACATACGCCAGTTGCCGAGGCTCCGTCCTGGTGGCCGGTGCCTCCTCCGGGTACGCGGCCAGTACCGCCGCATCCGTGTCGAGCCGCACGCGCTGGCCGGCGTACTCCGGCAGTAGGTTCTCCAAGCTCGCCTGCGTGATGACGACAGGCGCACCCGTGCCTTCCAGCATGTAGGCCAGT
>NZ_JBKGHJ010000126.1:0-18206 GCF_046520365.1 Corallococcus sp. 4LFB | reverse complement strand
GGCGGAGACGGAAGCCGCGCGCGTCCCCCATGACGTCCAGGTCCAGGTCCTCCGCGGGGGCACCTTCGCGCGCCTGCGCGCCGACGCGACGGCCTCCTGCAGGCCGCCCAGCCCGTCCACCAGCCCCCGGGCGAGCGCGTCCGTGCCGCTCCACACGCGGCCCCGGGCCACGGCGTCCACCTTCGCCTTGTCCATCTTCCGGTTGCGGGCGACCTCCGTGATGAACGTGTCGTAGGAATCGTCCACCCAGGTCTGCACCGCGGCCTGCTGCTCGGGCGTCCACGGCTTCCACCACTCCAGGAGGTCCGCCAGGTCGCCGCGCTTGAGCGTCTGCTGGTTCACCCCCAGCTTCATGCCCAGGCCCTCCAGCGCGGGCTTCGGGTAGAAGACGCCGATGCTGCCCGTGAGCGTCGTGGGCTCCGCCAGCACCTCGTCCGCGGCCACCGCCGCGTAGTAGCCGCCGGACGCCGCCGCGTCGCCCATGGAGGCGACGACGGGCTTGTGCTTCTTCGCCTCCAGCACCGCGCGGTACATCAGGTCCGACGCCAGCACGTCGCCGCCGCCGGAGTCCACGCGCAGGACGATGGCCACCACGGACGGGTCCTCCTGCGCCTCCTCCAGCGCGCGCACCACCGTCTCCGCGCCCGCCAGCTGCGCGAAGCCCAGCGGGTCCTCGCGGCTGCGGCCCCCGGTGATGTCGCCCAGCACCGGCACCACCGCGATGCGGCGGCGCAGGCCCCAGCGGTCCTCGCGCTCGTCGCGCGGCGAGTACGCCGGGTGGAAGCGCAGGCCGGGGAACCACTCCGCCACGCGCGCGTCCAGCTCCGTCGCGGACACCACGCCGTCCAGCAGCCCCGCCGCCTGCGCCCGTTTGGAGGACAGGATGCCCTGGGCCCACGCGGCGCGCAGCTTCTCCGGAGGCAGCTTGCGCCCCGCCTCCACGGCCTTCTCGTAGTGCGCCACCTGGGCGTCCAGGTACGCGTCCAGCGTCTCGCGCTCCGCGGGGCTCATGTCGGAGCGGGTGAACTGCTCCATCGCCGTCTTGTACTCACCCACGCGCGCCACGTCCCAGTGCACGCCCAGCTTCTCCATGGTGCCGCCCAGCGACGTCACCGTGGCGGCCAGGCCGTTGATGGGCAGCGCCGCCTCCGTCAGCGCGTAGACGCTGTCCGCCGCGGACGCCACCAGGTAGCTGCGGTCATCCCCGGACAGCATCACCACCACGACCTTCTTGCCCGCCTCGCGCAGCTTGAGCAGCGACCGGCGCAGCTCCTCCGCCGTGCCCCAGCCCACGCCGGGCAGGCCCTCCATCTTCAGCACCACGCCCTTGAGCCGCTCGTCGCGCGTGGCCAGGTCCAGGAACTTCATCAGCCGCAGGTACGGGTCCACCTCGCTCACGCCCAGGAGCGCCAGCGCGGGGCTCACGCCGCCCGCCAGCATGTCGTCCAGGTCCAAGAGCGCCACCACGCCGCCGCCGCCGTGCACGGAGCGGTAGCGCTCCGACGACAGGCGAAGCTGCAGCACGTGGTCCAGCCCGCTCCCCGCGCCGCCCGCCGCGTACGTCAGGCCCGCGTGGCCCAGGTCCACCGTGGCCGCGAACTGGAGCGCCAGCGGGATGCCGCTCACGAAGCCGTGGGACAGCCCGCCGCCCAGCCGCAGGCCGCGCACCACCTCCGCCTGGAGCGTGTACGTGGCCAGCCCCTCCCGGAAGCCGCCTTCCGCGAAGAGCCAGTCCACGCCCAGCGTGTAGCGCTCGCCCAGCGGGCGCAGGCCCAGGCCGAAGGTGTAGCGCCGCGGCAGCTTGAGGCCGTCCTGCTCCGGCGCGTTCACGTCCTTCGCCACCGCGGCCAGCGACAGGAAGCGGAAGGGGCGCGCGGTGAGGCCCACGTCCCAGCTGGTCAGTCCGCCGATGCGGCGGTCATCCGAGCTGAAGTCGTGCAGGGCGGCGCCCAGCTGCAGCGTGCGCGGCCCCAGCGACAGGCCGAAGGACGTCTTGCGGTAGTCCGGCGCGTTCTCCCCGCGGATCCACTCCAGGGAGAAGCCCGCGCCCAGCCCCAGCAGGCGCGTGCCCAGGAACACGGCGTCCGCGACGGAGTCGGATTCGAGGTTGCGCTCGTGGAGGTAGAACAGCTGCCCCGCGTCCTGGAAGCCCAGGCCGGCGGGGTTGAGGGACAGGGCGGGCGCCTCGTCGATGAGCGCCGCGTTGGTGGGCGGCAGCGTGACGCCCCGGGGCGGGGCGGGGGCGCGGTCGACGGCGCCCGTCTGGGCAAGCGCGAGGCTGGGGAGGAGGGCGAGCAGCGGCAGGTGGCGCATACGGCCCGGGACTCTAGGGGGGAGCCGTCCCGGGACAAGCGCCGCGTGCTACCAGTCCTCGGTACCCGACACGCTATCCAACGGATCATCCCCGGAGTGCTTCTTGACGGACTGTCGGGAGTTGCCGCCCCGGTCCTCCGAACCCCAGTCCTCCGCGCCGCTGCGGTTGTCCAGCGGGTCGCGCTTCTTGATGACCTGTTCGCCCTCGCTGTTGATGAGCTGGTTGACCACCCGCTCCATCTCCGACTTGAGCTGGCCGTACTCGTCGCCCTGGAGCACCAGCTTGCGCGAGCCCAGGCGCTTGCCGCTCTTCACGTCGAAGAAGCCCAGCGACAGCTCCGTGCCCCGCTCCGGGATGACGCGCACGGTGCCCACCATGGCGCGGTCCAGGCTCAGCGACCTGCCCAGGGACATGACGGCGTTGGCCGGCTTGTCGCTGCCGCGCGCCACGTCCGGCACCACCTTGTCCAGCTGCGCGTCGTAGGCCTTGTAGGTGGCCGTCGGCGACAGCGCGGTGTTGACCTCCACGTCGTCCGGCGTGACCTCCGCGATCTGCCCGAACTGGCGGAAGCCCGGCCGCTCCATGCGCACCAGGTGCTTGCCCACCGGCAGCGTGGGCAGCGTCACCGGCGTGAAGCCCACCGGCTCGCCGTCCACGTAGACGCGGGCGCCCGCGGGCCGGGACTTGAAGGTGGCGCTGCCGCGCAGCTGCGAGGTGCGGCTGGTCGCCACCTGCACGCGCAGGCTCATGAAGTCCCGGCTGAAGCGCTTGGGGTTCAGCTCGAAGGTGGGGTTGAGCGCCATCAGGTCGATGAGCAGCAGCTTCGCCTCCTCCACGTCCCCCCGCAGCTGGAGGATGGCGCCGTGCAGCGCCAGCGCGTCGCACAGCGGGAAGCAGGAGGTCATCGCCGCGACGGAGCCCTCCACCTCCTTGAGGGTGGCGCGCACCTTGCGCTCCGCGTCCTCGTAGTCGCGCGCCTCGAAGGCCTTGAGGCTCTCCTCGTAGCCCTTCTTCGCGCGCTGGAAGGACGCCTGAGCGGCCGGGTCGTCCGGCAGGCCGAACAGGTCGCGCGGCCTTCGCACGGAGTAGCCCGCGAAGTTGCCGAGCGCGTCGTTCATGTAGCTCTCCATCTGCACCCCGGAGGACTCGGACGACGGGTCCATGGGGATGAGCAGCGCGGAGACGCGGCCCTGCGGGGGCGAGGCCGACAGCGCCAGGGCGGGCAGCAGCAGGAGCGCGAGCGGAAGGGCTTTCATGAGGAGTCCTGTGCGCTTGACGCCCGGTCTAGAAGGAAATTCCACCGGGCAGACCATTCACCGGGTTGAAGCCGGAGCCGCGGTCCGCCGTGGCCACGTACACCACGCCCGCCGTCACGGCCGCCACGCCCGCCGCCGCCGCCCAGAACCAGGGCTTGCGCAGCACGGAGTCGCTGGACACGAGTGGCTCCTTCGCGCCCTCGCGGCCCTGGGGCAGGGCCGCGCCGGTGAGGAAGGTGTGCACCTGGGCCGCGGCGGCGTCCGCGCTGCCCTCGCCGTCGCGCTTGCCGAAGTCCACCTCCACGCCGCGCAGGCGGTTCTTCGTGCGCAGGTCCCACGCCTGCACCTCGCCGTGCAGCCGGCCCTTCCTGTCCTGGAAGGACGCCGCCAGCACCACGTAGCGGGCGTTGAGCCGCTCGCCGATGGCGCCCACCTCCGGCGGCACGCCGTCCGCGTCGAAGGCGGCTTCGGTGCCGGCCTTCGCCGCCGCGTCACGCAGCGCGGACAGGCCCGGCGCGGAGGCCAGCTTCGTCTTCAGCTCCGTGGGGGCGGAGGGCTTCACCTCCGCGTACGTCGCGAACGGGGCGTAGCCCGGCAGCACCACCTGCACGGGGTAGTGGCCCGGGGCCAGCTTCGCGCCGGTCAGCGGCGTCACGCCCACCTCGCGGCCGCGCACCAGCACGCGCGCGCCCTGCGGCTGGGACGTCACCGCCAGCGTGCCCTGCGGCTGTGCGTTCAGCTCCGTCTGGGCCTCCGCGAACACCCGCTGCACGTCCTGGCCGAACAGGGCCGCGTCCGGGCGCAGCGACGGCTCCGCCAGCAGCGCGTTCGTGAAGGCCGCCTTCGCGCCCGCCACGTCGCCGTTGAGCAGCTGCGCCGCGCCCTGGAAGAGGTACGTCTCACCCAGCCTCTCCGGGCGCAGGTCGCCGGGGCGCTGCACGTAGGCCTCCGCGGCCGCCTTGAACTTCACCGCCGCGGTGTCCGGGTCCAGGTTGTCGTACGCCGTGCGGCCCTCGTCGAAGAGGGCGTCCCCCTTGGGGGTGCCCTGCGGCTCCGGCGGCGGGAAGGCGGTGGCCAGGTCCACGAACTGGATGTCGCCCGCGCTGCCCAGCTTCCGGGTGAGCGTGTCCTCCAGCTTCGCCGCGAAGTCCGCCGCGGCCGACTGGCGGGCCACGCCGAAGATGGCGACCGCGTTGGACGGCGCCGCGCGCACCACCGCGGCCGGCGCGTCGGCCATCGTTCGGGAGGGCGGGCGTGGCCGGCGGGGCCTGGGTGGCCGCCGTGGGCGCCGTGGGTGCCACTGGCGCGTCCGACGCGGGGGGCGCTTCATCCGGTGGGGTGAAGGTGTCCTCGGGGACGGGTGCGGGCACCTTCTTGGTGGCGGCGGGGCGCTTCTTCCTCGCGGCGGACTTCCGTTTGGCGGCGTCGGCGGCGGGAGCGCTCAGCACACAGGCGAGCGCGACAGTCAGGGCAAGACGGCAGTGTTCACGATTCGGCGGATGCTAGCCGACCGGCGGGGCGGAAGACCAATGCTGCACCCGGGACGGAATCGCGCCCGTCCCGGGTGTGCGGGGACTCCCGCTTTCTCAGACGTCCAGCTCCTGGACCTCGCCCGCCATTTCGGTGATGAACTTGTAACGCGCCGAGACATCCTTGCCCATCAGGTCATTGATGATGCGGTCGGTCTCCAGCGCGTTGTCGATGGTGACGCGCAGGCTGATGCGGTTCTTCGCATCGAGCGTGGTCGTCTTCAGCTCATCGGCGGTCATCTCACCCAGGCCCTTGAAGCGCATGATGTTGGGCTTGGCGTTGCCCTTGGCCTTCTCGCGGATGATGCGGTCGCGGTCCGGTTCGTCCAGGGCCCAGTACGTCTCCTTGCCGATGTCCACCCGGTACAGCGGCGGCTGGGCGATGTGCACCGCGCCCGCCTCAATCAGGGGCCGCAGGTGCCGGTAGAAGAACGTGAGCAGCAGCGTGGCGATGTGGTGGCCGTCGCTGTCCGCGTCCATCAGCAGGAAGACGCGGCCGTACCGCAGCTTCGTGATGTCGAAGTCGGAGCCGATGCCGCAGCCCAGCGCGCTGACGATGTCCTGGAGCTCCTTGTTGGTGGCCACCTTGTCGGTGGACGCCTGCTCCGCGTTGAGCACCTTGCCGCGCAGGGGGAGGATGGCCTGGGTGCGCCGGTCGCGGCCCTGCTTGGCGGAGCCGCCTGCGGAGTCACCCTCCACGATGAACAGCTCGCTCGTCTGCGGGTCCGTGGACGAGCAGTCCGCCAGCTTCCCGGGGAGGTTGAGCCGGTGGCTCACCGCGGACTTGCGGCTGATGGCGGCGGAGGCCGCGCGGGACGCCTCGCGCGCGCGGGCGGCCAGGATGATGCGCGCCAGCAGCGCTTCCGCGATGGACTTGTTGTCGTTGAGCCACTTCTCCAGCACCGGGCGGATGGCGCCGTCCACCTGCGCCGTCGTCTCCGGGTTGTTGAGGCGGCCCTTCGTCTGCCCCTGGAACTGGGGCTCCACCACGTACACGGAGAGGATGGCGGTGATGCCCTCGCGGATGTCCTCCGCGGTGAGCGACACGCCCTTGGGCGTCAGGCCGTGCGTCTCGATGTAGTTGCGCATCGCCTTGACGATGGCCGCCCTCAAGCCCGCCTCGTGCGTGCCGCCCAGGTTCGTGGGGATGCCGTTGACGTACGAGCGGATGTGCTCGTCCGTGGCCTCCGTCCACGCCAGCGCCACCTCCAGGCGGACCTCGTTGTCGCGCGAGAAGTAGAACGGCGTGCTGCCCGCGGGGACGATGGGCTTCTGGCGCTCCGTCACGACCTTGGTGAGGTACTCGGCGATGCCGCCGTCGTGCTTGAACGTCTCCGACACGGCGGGCGTGGCGGTCTCGTCCTTCCAGACGACCGTCATCCCCTTGTGCAGGTAGCTCTTGGCCTCCAGGCGCTCGCGCACCAGGGCCGCGTCGAACTTCTGCTTCTCGCCGAAGATTTCGGCGTCCGGCTCGAAGGTGATGGACGTGCCGGTGCCGCGCGCCGGGCCCTCCACCTTGAGGGCGCTGGTGGCCCTGCCGCGCGCGTACGACTGCACGTGGCGCTTGCCGTCCTTCTTGATTTCGATGAGCAGCTTGCTGGTGAGCGCGTTCACCACGGAGCTGCCCACGCCGTGCAGACCGCCCGAGTGGATGTAGTTGCCCTGCTCGAACTTGCCGCCCGCGTGCAGCGTCGTGAGGATGACCTCCACGGCGGGCTTCTTGTGCTTGGGCATCATGTCCACGGGGATGCCGCGCCCGTTGTCCACGACGGTGATGGACTTGCCGCCCTTGTGCAGCGTGACCTCGATGAGGGACGCGAAGCCGTTGATGACCTCGTCCACCGAGTTGTCGACGATCTCCCAGAGCAGGTGGTGGTAGCCCGTGGTGTCGGTGCCACCGATGTACATGGCCGGGCGCTTGCGCACCGGCTCCAGGCCTTCCAGGACCTGGATGTCCGCGCCTGTGTAGCTTTCCTTCTTGGTCGCCATGGCCTTCCCGCTACTCCTTCTTCTCCGGCAGCGGCACGAAGGTGACGGGCCGCGCCACCTCCTTCACCGTGTCGCGCTTGGACATCTCATGGCCCTTGCCGCCGCGCCCCGTCACGCCGAACTTCGCCGGTGACAGGTGCAGCTTGCGGCCCTTCTGCGTCTCGAACTCCAGCGTGGCGTCCTTCTGACTGGCCGGCGCCGCGAGGAAGTCCACCACCTTGTCGCCCGCGTCCACCTTGATGACCTGGACGCCCTTGCCCGGGCCCGCCAGCTCATTGACCTCCGCCACCTTGCAGACGAGGGCGTGGGTCTTCTCCGTGAGGACGGCGAGCAGGTCCCTATCGCCCACCGGCTGCGTGCCGATGATCTCATCGCCCTCGCCCGTCTTCGCGTAGCGGCGGCCGGCGCGGGTGGAGACTTCCAGGTGCGGCGCCAGCAGGAAGCGCAGGCCCAGGCCCTGGCGCGTCACCGCGACCAGCTTCTCCGGCTGGGGCAGGCGGGCATCCTGGGACAGGGCGCCCACCACGCGCTCGCCGTCGTCGAACTTGAACAGCTTCTGCACCGGGTCGCCGTAGCCGGTGGAGGCCGGCACGTCGTTGAAGCGGGTGACGTAGGCGGTGCCGAAGTTGCTGAACAGCACCAGGTTCGCCTTCAGGCTGCCGGCGAGCACCGCCATCACCGCGTCGCCCTCACGCAGGCGGGTGGTGGACGGGTCCTTCACCTCGCGCACGCGCTTGATCCACCCGTCGCGGGTAATCACGACGTGGGCGTCCTCGTCCGCGATGAACGCCTCCGCGGAGAACTCCATCTCCTCGGAGCCCGCGCCGCCAATGCGCGTACGGCGCTTGTCGGTGTACGCGGCCTTGAGGCCGGACAGCTCGTCGTGGATGACGGCCCAGCGCTTCTTCACGTCCTTGAGGATGCCCTCGATGCGCTTGATCTCCGCGCGCTTCTCCTTGAGCTCCTTCTGGACGATGAGGATCTCCAGGCGGGCCAGCTTGTAGAGGCGCATCTCCAGGATGGCGTCCACCTGCACTTCGTCCATCTTGAAGCGCGCCATCAGCTTCTGGGCGGCGTCCTGCTTGCCCTCGGACTGGCGGATGATCCGGATGATCTCATCCAGCGCGTCGTAGGCCTTCTCGAAGCCTTCCAGGATGTGGACGCGCCGCTTGAGCTCCGCCAGCTCGTGCTCGAACCGCTTCGTCACGATCTCCAGGCGGAAGTCGAGGAAGTAGCGGAGGATGGACTTGAGGTCCAACCGCTTGGGCGTGCCCACGTCCGGGTTGTCCGACGGCACGAGGCACGTGAGGTTCACGCCGAAGTTCGTCTGCAAGGGCGTGTGCTTGTAGAGGTACGCCATCACCAGCTCGGGGTTGGCGTCCTTCTTGATCTCCAGCACGATGCGGACGTCCTTGGTGGACTCGTCGCGCACGTCGGTGATGAGCGGCAGCTTGCGCTCGCGCACCAGCTCGCCAATCTTCGCGACGAGCGTGGACTTGTTCACCGTGTACGGGATGGAGGTGACGACGATCATCTGACCGCCGCGCTTGAGCTCCTCCAGCTTGTACTCGCCGCGGATGCGGACGGAGCCCTGACCCGTCTCGTAGATTTCGCGCAGCTCCTTCTTGTCGTTGAGGATCTGTCCGCCGGTGGGGAAGTCCGGCCCCTTGATCCACTTGAGCAGGTCCTTGGTCTGCAGCTCCGGGTCGTTGATGAGCGCCAGCAGCGCGTCCACCAGCTCGCCCAGGTGGTGGGGCGGGATGTTGGTGGCCATGCCCACCGCGATGCCGGTGGTGCCGTTCATCAACAGCTGCGGGACGCGCGCCGGGATGACGACCGGCTCCTCGCGGGTGCCGTCGTAGTTGGGGCGGAAGCGGACCGTCTTGCTGTCCAGCTCCCCCAGCAGCTCCGTGGCCAGCTTCTCCAGGCGGCACTCGGTGTAGCGGTAGGCCGCGGCGGAGTCGCCGTCGAGCGAGCCGAAGTTGCCGTGGCCGTCCACCAGCGGGTAGCGCAGGGAGAAGTCCTGCGCCATGCGCACGAGCGCGTCGTAGATGGCCGTGTCGCCGTGCGGGTGGTAGCGGCCCATGATGGCGCCGACCACCTGCGCGCACTTCTGGTACTTCGTGTCGAACGACAGGTTCAGGTCGTTCCACATGCCGTACAGGATGCGGCGCTGCACGGGCTTGAGGCCGTCGCGCACGTCGGGCAGGGCGCGCGAGGTGATGACCGACAGGGCGTAGTTGAGGTACCGGCGGCGCGCTTCCTCGGCCAGGCCCGCGGGCAGACCGTCCCCGCCGCCGGCGCCGGACGCGCCGCCGCCTCCCTTGCCTCCGCCCCCGGCCGGGCCTCCCTGCTTCTTGCGCGACTTCGTTTCGGCTTCTGCGAGCATGGTCATGGAATCCAGATGGGTTTCACACGGGCCGCCCCCACCGTGCGTGACGCGGCGCGCGGGCCACGCCGTGCGCGCTGCGACTACCAGTCGGGTCGGACACCCTCAACGTCAGATGGCCGGGACTACCATGGGCCTCTGACATTGAGAACGAATTCGGGAGGTTGCGTCGGCTCCAGCGCGACACTTCTGCACGTCCGTGCAGTCCTGTGCCTGCTTGAAACCCACCGCCAACCCCTCGGAATTCCGAGGGGAGCGCTGTCCGGACCTGACTGGCAGGCTGCTTGGACTAGCCGTTGTCGCCGGAGGGGGTGGGGCGGGGCTTCTTGCCCTCGGCGTCAGGGGCGCGGCCCCAGCCGCTGCCGCGCTTGAAGATCTGCACGCCCCGGCCGGAGCCGCCGCCGGCCATCCCGTTGATGCTGGCGGTGAGGGCCTTGCCCCCTGGCGGGTGGTAGATGACGCGCACCTTGCGCGCGGAGGGCAAGAGCGCGCTGGTGGCGTCCACCAGGAGGTAGACGGTGGTGCCGTCCGTCTGGATGCGCTCCGGATCCTGCCGGTTGTTGAGGTCCGCGAGCAGCTCGCCCGCGTCCGCGCTGGTGGCGTCGGAGCCCAGCCGGCGGATCTTCACGCGCAGGGCCGTCTCCGGGGGCGCGTTCTGGCGCTTGTACTCCCGCACGCCCTGGATGACGACGGCCAGGTCCGCGCCGTTCTCCGGGGCCTTGGGGGTGGCCAGGCGCAGGCCGGACTGGGCGCTGGAGTCGGTGTCCAGGAAGAGGGTGATGTTGGCGCAGCGCTGCTTGCACTCCTCGCCGAAGGGGGCCCGGTTGAACTTCAGGCGCATGGCGAAGTCGCTGCCCTGGGGCCCGATGGTGGCGTCCACGATGACGGGCCGCTCGTCGTCCGGCGACGGCTTGTAGCGCAAGGTGGAGGCGCTCCGCCCGGCGGCGGAGGCGGTCGCGCCGGCCAGGAGCGAGCAGGCGAGCAGGGTGGGCAGGCGCTTCACGGAAGAGGACCTCCTGGCGGCATGGGACGGCGAAAGTGGGCATTCAAAGGGAACAGGCCCCGGGGCGGCAAGCCTGGGGCGTAGAGTGGCCACCTGGAGGACACCCATGCCCACGCCGTACGTGCGCCAGCTCAAGCTCGGACCGATGGACAACTTCGTCTACCTCGTGGGGCCCCAGGACGGCCCGGAGGTGGTGGTGGTGGATCCGGCGTGGGACGTGCCGGCCATCGAGGCGGCGGTGGCGAAGGACGGCAAGCGCCTGGTGGGCGCGTTCGTGTCGCACTGCCACGGCGACCACATCAACGGCCTGGCGGAGCTGCTGTCGCGCCACGACGTGCCGGTGTACGCGCAGGCGGAGGAGGTCGCCTTCTCCAGCGAGCTGCGCGCGAAGGGCGGTGACGCGCTGCGGCCGCTGAAGGCGGGGGACCCCGTGCCGGTGGGCGCGCGCACGTTCCAGGCGCTGCACACGCCCGGGCACACGCCGGGGTCGCACTGCCTGCTGGCGGAGGACGCGCTCGTGTCCGGGGACACGGTCTTCATCAACGGGTGCGGCCGGTGCGACTTCCCGGGCGGCAACCCGGAGGACATGTACCGCTCGCTGTCCCAGGTGCTGGCGAAGGTGCCGGACTCCGCGCGGCTGTTCCCCGGCCACGACTACGCGGACGTGCCGGTGGCCCAGATGGAGGCCATCCGGCAGAAGAACCCGTACTTCGGCTTCCCGGACATGGCGTCCTTCGTGGCCTTCCGGATGCGGCCGCGCAAGTAGGGCGCGGCCTGGCCGCTCAGACCCGCCGCGCGCGGGCCACGGGCGGCAGCTTCACGCCGCCGCCCGGCTTCGCGTGCATGGCCCAGTACGCGGACACGGCCAGCAGGGCCAGCGACAAGAGCGTCCACAGGGCCGCCCAGACGATGGAGGGCACCCACGTCTCGCTGGCGAGGATGGCCGCGTCGCTCTGCGCGCGCACCGCGCTGTTCCACAGGTCGTCCCGCAGGTCGAAGACGACGTAGAGCGCCGTGAAGGCCGCGAGGAACAGGTTGAGCGCGTCCACCAGCCCCGTGGGCAGGAACCTGGCGCCCAGCCCCATGGCCACCGCCATGCCCAGGCAGAAGGCCAGGGTGAAGAGGTCCCCCGCGTAGAAGAAGCCCATCACCGCCAGCCACACGGACGCAGCCCCCATCACCGCGCGGCCCAGCCGGAAGCGGAACGTGGCCAGCATCAGCGCCGCCCCCGCCACCGCGCTGCCCAGGTAGCCCGCGGACGACACGATGACGCGGTTGAACACGCCGGGCGGCAGCCGGGAGAAGCAGGTCCCCCCCTCGTTCACCTGGAGGTGGACCCGGTCCACCGAGCCCCCCACGAGCAGCGAGGCGATGGCGTGCCCGCTCTCATGCATCATCACCACCAGCACCTTCACCGGCCACAGCACCGGCGAGTACCAGAAGTACCAGGACGCCCCCATCAGGAGCAGGAGCAGCGCCAGCCTTCCGAAATCCAGTGTCGCCCCGCTCGCGGTCCGCATCGCTGGTCCCCTCCTGCCTGGACACCGGAACATCCAAGCGCGTTCCATCTTCCGTGAAAACGCCCGCCCCGGACACCGGAACGGTCGCGCCCGGGCGGCGGACGGAGTAGGGATGGGGCACCATGAAGAAGACGCTCCTTCTCCTCTCGCTCGTGGCTGCCCCGGTCTTCGCCGGGGAAGGGAAGTGGACCCCGCAGCAGGTGCTGGAACTGAGCCCCGCCTGGCTCAAGGCCCAGGGGCTCCAGCTGCCGCCCAACAAGCTGTGGGACCCCAAGCGCGGCACGGGCCTGCTGGCGGGCACGGTGAACACCGGCGGCTGCTCCGGGTCGTTCATCTCCGCCTCCGGCCTCATCATCACCAACCACCACTGCGCCTTCTCCATCATCCAGGAGCACAGCTCCCCGCGGAAGGACCTCATCACCGACGGCTTCCTCGCGAAGAGCCAGTCGGAGGAGCTCCCGGGCAAGGGCTCGCGCGTGCAGGTGCCGCGCGGCTTCAAGGACGTGACGGCGGACATCAACGCCGCCGTGCCGCAGGGCGCGGACGACCTCGCGCGCTACAAGGCCATCGACCGCAAGCAGAAGGAGCTGGTGGCCGAGTGCGAGAAGCGCCCCGCGACCCGCTGCCAGGTGGCCACCTTCGACGGCGGCGTGAACTACACGCTGGTGGACGCCGTGGAGCTGCGGGACGTGCGCCTGGTCTACGCGCCGCCGCGCGCCGTGGGCGAGTACGGCGGGGAGGAGGACAACTGGATGTGGCCCCGCCACACCGGCGACTTCGCCATCATCCGCGCGTACACCGCGCCGGACGGCGCCTCCGCCACGTTCAGCGACAAGAACGTGCCCTACAAGGCGGAGTTCTTCTTCCCGCTGTCCACCGAGGGCGTGAAGCCCGGGGACTTCGTGATGGTGCTGGGCTACCCGGGCACGACGTTCCGCACGCTGCTGGCGGACGAGATGGCGGAGCGCCAGGCGCGCTACTACCCGCGCATCCGCGACGTGCTGGGCGAGGCCATCCGCATCCTGGAGGCGGAAGGGGAGAAGGACCCGGCCGGGAAGATCGCCGTGGCCTCGCAGCTCAAGGGCCTGCACAACGTCTACAAGAACGCGGGCGGGCAGCTGGCGGGCCTGAAGCGCGGCCACATCGTGGAGAAGCAGCGCGACGCGGAGGCGGCCACCGTCGCCTGGGCGCGCAAGGACGCCGCGAAGTGGGGCGACGCCCTCGAGGCCCGGGAGGCACTGCTCGCGGAGCAGAAGGAAGCCGCCAAGACCTTCGACCGTGAGTTCCTCCTGAACATGTCCAGCCGCCTGGCGCGCGGCCCCGCGCTGGCCACGGCCGTGTCCCGGCTGGCCATGGAGCGCGCGAAGCCGGACCTGGAGCGCCGCCCGGAGTACATGGACCGCGAGGTGCCGCGCATCAAGGACCGCCTGGAGCGCGAGCAGAAGAACCTCTTCCTCGCCGCGGACAAGGCCCTGCTGCACGCGTTCGTGAAGCGCGCGCAGGCGCTCCCGCAGGACGCGCGCATCACGTCCGTGGACGCCGTCTTCGGCAAGACGTACTCGCAGAAGGACGTCACCGCGAAGATCGACTCGCTCTACGCGGGCACCAAGGTGCTCACCCTCGCCGAGCGCCTGAAGATGGCGGACGAGTCCGTGGGGCAGCTCGCCGCGCGCCGCGACCCGCTGCTGGCGTTCGGCATGGAGCTGGCGAAGGAGCAGGCCGCGCTGGATGACACGCGCGACCGGCGCCAGGGCGCGTCCTCCCGGCTGCGGCCGGCGTGGCGCAAGGCGGTGATGGCGCAGGCGGGCAAGCCGATTGCTCCGGACGCCAACAGCACGCTGCGCGTGTCGTTCGCCAAGGTGCGGGGCTACACGCCGCGCGACGCCGTGCTGTACCTGCCGCAGACGACGCTGAGCGGCATGCTCCAGAAGCACACGGGGGAGGAGCCCTTCGACGCGCCGGAGAAGGTGCGCGCCGCCGCGGAGGCGAAGAAGTTCGGCCGGTGGGTGGACCCCCGGCTGAAGGACGTGCCGGTGGACTTCCTGGCGGACGCGGACACCACGGGCGGCAACTCCGGCAGCCCCACGGTGAACGGCAAGGGGCAGCTCGTCGGCGTGAACTTCGACCGCGTGTGGGAGAACGTCGCGAACGACTTCGGCTACAATCCGGACGTGGCCCGGAACGTCAACGTGGACGTGCGCTACCTGCTCTGGCAGCTCGACCAGGTCGAGGACGCGGACGCGCTCCTGCGGGAGCTCAACATCCGCAAGGGCAAGCCGGTGGCCAAGGAGGCGCGCTGACATGTCGGACGCGGGAGCGGGACCCCGGCCTCTTCCCACCTTCCGCCCTGATGAGCGTGTGTGCGGCAACTGCAAGCTCTGGAGTCCGCACTCCGAGGATCACCGTGGCTGGGTGGGGCCGTGCCGCCTGCACAACTCGCGCGGCATGTTCCCGCCCTCCGCGCCCATCTGTGACAAGTACGCGCCCCGGGGCTCGGCGGCCCCGGCGCCTCTCGTTTCGAGCACGCGAACCCGCACCGCGCGGAGCGTGGCGCCCGTGGTGGTGCGCCACCGCGCGGATCCCCACGCGGTGGTGGACCTGGAAGGGCTGAACATGACGCGCGAAGAGCTGATGGACATCTTCCGGGAGGCGGCGGCCCTCAGTGAGCCGCCGCTCGCGGGCAAGTGGGAGGGCGGCACGGTGCGGCTGGTGCCGGGCAACCCGGAGCTCCAGGCGAAGGACCTGCCCATCGACAACCTGTTCCACAAGGTCACGATGGTGCGCGACCGCATCCGCGTGCTGGAGCAGAAGCTCAACGCCCACCCCAAGCTGAGCGAAGCGGAGAAGGCGGAGATGCAGGGCTACATCACCCGCGTCTACGGCTCGCTCACCAGCTTCAACCTCCTCTTCAAGGAGAAGGGGGACCAGTTCGTGGGCAGCAAGGGCGACGAATAGCCGGCCCGGACTTTCAGGGCCGCTGGCCGCGCTCCTCCATCACGGTGAGGGCGCGCTGGCGGCCGCGGTGCAGGGCGCTCTTCACGGTGCCCTCGGGGATGCGCAGGAGCCGGGCGATCTCCGCGGAGCCCAGGCCGCGCACCTCGCGCAGGTAGAGCACCTGCCGCTGCTGGGGGTTCACCTCCTCCAGCGCTTCGTGGAAGTGGCGCTGCATCTGCGTGCCCATGGCGTGGGCCTCCGGCGACACGGTCTCCTGGGGCGCGTGCGTCAGCCGCTCCCGGCGACGGCGCGCGCGCAGCCAGTTGATGCTGCTGTTGACCATCACCCGGTGCAGCCAGGTGGTCCACGTCGCGCGCCCGTCCAGCCCCGGGGGCTGCCGCGACAGGCGCAGGAAGACGTCCTGCACCACGTCCTCCGCGTCGTCGGTGTCGCCCACGATGCGCCGGGCGATGGCCAGCGCTCGGGGACGGTGCTGGGCGTACAAGTCATCCAGGGTGGGGAAGGCGAGGACGGCGGCGTGCGGGCCCATGGCGGACGGTCTCCTGTGTCTTCCCCTGGAACGAACGGGGGCGGGAAACGGTCTATGGCCCTGGAGGGCATGCGACTCCGGGGCCGTGTCCTCGCGCGGACAGCCGGTGCGCACCTTCCGGGCCAGGGGGACGCCGCCGCCGCTCGTGCACGTGGGGGCTCCGCCGCGCCCGGCCTGGGGCGACCCCGCCCACCCGGGGAGCGGGTAGGGCGGGGCGGAGCTACTCCTGCTCGTCCTGCTTCGTCAGGCCCCAGTCCTTCAGGCGCTTGAAGAGGGTGGAGCGCGCGAGGCCCAGCTCCCGCGCCACGCGCTCGCGGTTGTTGTTGAAGCGGCGCAGCGCGGTTTCGATGATCTGCCGCTCCAGCTTCTCCAGCATCTGCTCCAGCGTCATGCCCGGCGGCAGCTCCGGCACGGTGATGCCCGTCTCGCGGTTGACCTCCTGGTCGAAGGACAGGTCGCTTCCGTCGATGGACGGGCCCTTGCGCAGCAGCAGCGCGCGGTGCACCACGTTGCGCAGCTCGCGGATGTTGCCCGGCCAGGCGTGCTGCTGGAGCCGCTCCAGCGCGGCCTGGGTGAAGCGCACCGTCTGCCGCGCGGGGCGAACGCGCGCACGAAGTGCTCCGCCAGCGCCACCACGTCGCCCCGGCGGTTGCGCAGGGGCGGCAGGTGCAGCGGCACGACGCACAGGCGGTAGTAGAGGTCCTCGCGGAAGCGGCCCTCGCGCGCCGCCGCCAGCAGGTCGCGGTTGGTGGCCGCCACCACGCGCACGTCCACGTGCAGGGGGCGGCTGGCGCCCACGCGCTTGATTTCACCGCTCTCCAGCGCGCGCAGCAGCTTCGCCTGGAGGTCCAGCGGCAGCTCGCCAATCTCGTCCAGGAACAGCGTGCCGCCGTCGGCCTCCTCGAAGGCGCCCTTGCGCGCGCCCACGGAGCCGGTGAACGCGCCCTTCTCGTGGCCGAACAGCTCGCTCTCAATCAGCTCCTTGGAGATGGCGGCGCAGTTGACCGGGATGAGCGGCCGGTTCGCGCGCGGCGAGCACGCGTGCAGCGCGTTCGCCACCAGCTCCTTGCCCGTGCCGGACTCGCCCAGGATGGTGACGGCCGCGGTGGACGGCGCCACGCGCTGGATGAGGTCCGTCAGCTGCCGCACGGACGGGTCGCTGCCGAGGATGCCGTGGAAGGCCTGGGCGTCCTTCTTCGCCGCGGGCACGGCCTCCAGAATCAGCTCCGCCTCGCCCACGCGCAGCGACGTGGGCAGCGTCACCTCCGCCTCGAAGAGGCGCACCGGGCCCAGCCACGTGCCGTTGGTGGAGCGCAGGTCCACGACGTGGAAGACGCCGTCCTTGCGCGTGACCTTGAGGTGCCGCCCGGAGATGAACCGGTCCTGGAGCACCAGGTCGTTGCCCGCGTCCTTGCCCACCGTGAAGCTGTCGCCGGTGAGCCGGTGCACGGCCTCCGTGCCGCCCTGCTTCACGCGCAGCTGCGCGGGCTGCCAGCGCTGCGCGTCCCGGCCCTGCACGCTGGTGGCGTTGCCCGCCTCCGTGGCGGCGTCCGCGTCTCGCTGGCGCCGTGCTGGCGGAACACCGCGCGCCACTGGCCCAGCTCGATGTCCGCGCCGTCGGGCAGGTCGCCGCGCTCCACCACCGCGCCCGCGACCTTCGTGCCCTTGCCGGACAGGTCCTCCACGCGGCACTTCTGGCCGTCCCACAGGAGGGCCACCTGCTGGCGGCTCACCTCCGGATCCGGAATGGCCACGTCGCTGGAGTCGCCCCGGCCGAGCACCACCCGCGCCCGGTCCACCGCCACCCGCAGCACTTCCTCGCCTCGACGGAAGAACACCAGCTCCGGCATTACGAACTCTCTCCCAAGCCCCGGACACCCAGGGGCCGCGCAGCGCTTTACACGGCGCGTGCGCGGCCAGCAACCCGGGCCCGAGGCCTGGAGGGGGAGGGACGGAACCGACCCCCGGGGTCCTACCGCTTGGGACCGAAGCGCGGGCTGCTCACCATGCCGCTGAGCCGCCCGCCGCGCCAACCCGGGTTGTCCCGGTCCTGCGGCAGCATGTTCACCGCGAGCGCCAGGGGGCCCAGCCGCTGCTGGAAGGCCTGATCGAACTTCAGCCGCACGTCGAGCGCCAGCTCGCTGTACTCCAGCCGCCGCCCCAGCTTCACCGTGCCGGTGCCGGAGCCCTCCAGGTCCTCGCTCTTGAGGCTCAGGTCCCGCACCGTGCCCAGGCCCTTGTCGAACTGGATGTCGCCCTTCAGTTCGCCCAGCGCCATGCGCGGCAGGGTCATGGGCATCGCGGGGCCGCCGCCCATGGGGATGGCCGCCGTGCCGCCCTTGATGGTGAGCCCCTGGGTGTCCAGCGCCACCGTGCCGGTCGCCTGGGACCAGTCCACCGGCTGGCCGCGCATCATCGTCCCCGGCGCCTGGAGCGCCAGCTTCGCGTTGAGGGTGCCCTCCATGTCCACGCCCGTGTACTTGGGCAGGTTGCCGCCGCTGGCCTGCACGCCGTCCACGTCCACGTTCAGCGACGTGCCGCTCAGGCCCCCCACGTGGACGTCCACCGTGCCGCCCATGCCCTTCATCTTCATCGCCACGCCGGGCGGGAAGACGGACGGGCGCAGCGCCACGCTGTCGAAGACGAGCGCCTCGCCCAGCTCGTCCGGGCCCAGCCCGCCGGACTCGCCCCGCGCGAGCGCCGAAACGGCGTCCGCGCCCAG
>NZ_JBKGHJ010001269.1:0-368 GCF_046520365.1 Corallococcus sp. 4LFB | reverse complement strand
TGCCGCCGCTCACCAGCGGCGCGAAGACTTCGAAGACGGAGAGGTCGAAGTTCAGCGACGTCGCCGCAAGCACGCCCTTCAGCTGCTCCGGCTTGAAGGTGCTCGTGGCCCACTTCAGGAACGCCACCGCGCTGGCGTGCGTGACCGCCACGCCCTTCGGACGGCCCGTGCTTCCTGACGTGTACAGCACGTACGCCAGTTGCCGGGGTTCCGTCCTGCTGGCCGGTGCCTCCTCCGGGTACGCGGCCAGTACCGCTGCATCCGTGTCGAGCCGCACGCGCTGGCCCGTGTACTCCGGCGGCACGTTCTCCAGGCTCGCCTGCGTGATGACGACAGGCGCACCCGTGCCTTCCAGCATGTAGGCCAGT
>NZ_JBKGHJ010001268.1:0-370 GCF_046520365.1 Corallococcus sp. 4LFB | reverse complement strand
CCGGCGGTGCAGCGCTTCCACGGCGCCACGACGATGGCCCGGTGGCCGAAGGAGCTGTCGGAGCAGCTGTCGGCACTGGCCCGTAAGGAAGGGGCCACGCCCTTCATGGTGCTGCTGGCGGCGTGGCAGGTGCTGCTGGCGCGCTACAGCGGCCAGCAGGACGTCAGCGTGGGCACGCCCATCGCGGGCCGCAACCGCACGGAGCTGGAAGGCCTCATCGGCTTCTTCGTCAACACGCTGGTGCTGCGCACGAAGCTGGAGACGGGCGCGAGCTTCCGTCAGGTGCTGCGTCAGGTGAAGGAGATGACCCTGGGGGCGTACGCGCACCAGGAGGTGCCGTTCGAGAAGCTGGTGGAGGAGCTGAAGCCGG
>NZ_JBKGHJ010001267.1:0-374 GCF_046520365.1 Corallococcus sp. 4LFB | reverse complement strand
GGAAGACCTGGAAGAGGGCGCGCAGCTGGGCGGGCCCGGAGTGCGCGTCGAGGATTCGCGCCCGGAGTCCGTTCTGCAGCAGGTGGCCGAGCATCGCGTCGTCGTCGCCCTCGGCCAGTACCTCGTCAGAGACTGAAAGCTCCTGACTGAATGCCGTCGCGGTGGCGTGAGCGAAGGCGAGCCTCGCGCGGGTTTCCGCGTCGAGGCGCACGGTGTCCTGCGAAGGCTTCGTCAGACCGGGGACGTGGGTGTCGATGAGGGCGAGCAGGTGCACGGCTTCACCGGCTTCGCGCAGCCGCTGTGCCATCTCGTAAGCGACGAGTCCGCCCAGGGACCAGCCTCCGAGCTGGTAGGGGCCGTGAGGCTGCACCGTG
>NZ_JBKGHJ010001266.1:0-374 GCF_046520365.1 Corallococcus sp. 4LFB | reverse complement strand
CCGCTCCCACTGGAGGGTGCGCGTGGCGGTGTCGAACACCTGGAGGTGCCCTGCCCTGTCGAACACGCTGTAGTGGCTGCCTCCCCCGAGCAGCACGGACGGGCCCGCCACCGTCCCCAGCTCCGTCACGGCACCCGAGGGCACGTCGATGAGCCACGCCTGGGTCGCATCCGACGCGAGCACGGTCGTCCCTCCGGCCTGGAGCAACAGCGTGTTCCCCGGAACCTGGAGCAGCGTCCGGAGGGGACAGTCCTTCGCGGTGCAGGTGGCCGCGTCCATCACGCGCATCGACGTCGTCCCTGCCTCGGCGTCGGCCTCAGTGAAGGCCACGTAGGACAGCGCGCGGTCATGGACGATGTCGCCCTGGGACCGCG
>NZ_JBKGHJ010001265.1:0-377 GCF_046520365.1 Corallococcus sp. 4LFB | reverse complement strand
ATGGTGCACAAGCAGGAGCGCCTCCTGGAGACCGCCCTCGGGGTGAGCGCCGCGCGGCTGAACCGCTTCTGCAAGCCCATCGACGGGGCCTTCCTCCAGCGGCTGGAGGCCCGGCGCCCGCGCACCCTCCAGGACGTGAATGAGGCTTGGTACGGGCGCCGCAACCTCGCCCCGCAGCGCTACGACTCCAGCCGCTACCACGGCCTCAACCTCAACAGCCTCTTCTTCCGGGGCACGATTGAATTCCGATACTTCAACGGCTCGGTGCACGCGGGCGAGGTGAAGGCCTACGTCCAACTGGTGTTGGCCCTCGCCGCCCGCGCCCTGGCCTCGAAGGCCGCCTCCAGCAAGCGCCGCGACTTCAACCCCGCCACCGC
>NZ_JBKGHJ010001264.1:0-379 GCF_046520365.1 Corallococcus sp. 4LFB | reverse complement strand
CAGGAGGCGCCACCGGGCCTCGCCCGAGACGAGGTAGCGCGCCGCCGGCTGGCCCATGCCCAGCGCCAGTCCGCCCACCGCCACGGTGAGGTTCCGCTGGAAGACCTGCACCTCCAGGCGCCCTTCCACGTCCACCCGGCCCCACGAGAAGGCCTCCGCCCCCATCGTCAGGCGCAGGTGGCGCCGCGCCAGGGTGCCCAGCCGCTCCGCGTCCCAACCAAGAATCACCTCGCCATGGGCGGAGTACCCGTCCGGGAAGGGCGCCTCCGCCAACGGCAGGGAGGCCGGGCCCGCCACCTGGAAGCGCGCCAACTCGTAGTCCGAGCCGAAGGCCCCCTGCCGGAAGCCTCCGCGCTGCACGCGCCCCTCCAGCCGGGCT
>NZ_JBKGHJ010001263.1:0-379 GCF_046520365.1 Corallococcus sp. 4LFB | reverse complement strand
CAGGAGGCGCCACCGGGCCTCGCCCGAGACGAGGTAGCGCGCCGCCGGCTGGCCCGTGCCCAGCGCCAGTCCGCCCACCGCCACGGTGAGGTTCCGGTGGAAGACCTGCACTTCCAGGCGCCCTTCCACGTCCACCCGGCCCCACGAGAAGGCCTCCGCGCCCATCGTCAGGCGCAGGTGGCGCCGCGCCAGAGTGCCCAGCCGCTCCGCGTCCCAATTGAGAATCACCTCGCCATACGCCGAGGACCCGTCAGGGAACGAAGCCTCCGCAAGCGGCATGGAGGCCGGGCCCGCCACCTGGAAGCGCGCCAACTCGTAGTCCGGGCCGAAGGCCCCCTGCCGGAAGCCTCCGCGCTGCACGCGCCCCTCCAGCCGGGCT
>NZ_JBKGHJ010001262.1:0-384 GCF_046520365.1 Corallococcus sp. 4LFB | reverse complement strand
CACGAACGCGGAGGGGACCATGTGGCTGGGGAGCGCCGCCTGGACGTGGGCGCGCAGGTCACTGGCGCTCACGGCGTCACGGAAGGTGACGTAGGCGACCAGCCGCTTGTCTCCCGGTGAGTCCTCACGCACGAGAACCAGTGCCTCGCGCACGGACGCGTGCTGGCGCAGGACGGCTTCGATTTCACCCGGCTCGATGCGGAAGCCGCGCACCTTCACCTGCTGGTCGCGGCGGCCCACGAAATCGAAGGCGCCGTCATGGCGCTGCCGGACGAGGTCTCCCGTGCGGTAGAGGCGGGCGCCCGGGGTGGAGGCGAAGGGGTGGGGGATGAAGGCGGTCGCGGTGAGGTCGGGCCGCTCCCAGTAGCCCCAGGCGAGGCCGTC
>NZ_JBKGHJ010001261.1:0-385 GCF_046520365.1 Corallococcus sp. 4LFB | reverse complement strand
TGCCTGGAGCTCGATGCCCGCGGGCGGGGACACCAGGCTCCAGGTGACGGCACCTCCCGTGGTGTCAGTCCAGGCGAGCTGGACGTCGCAGTCCAGGGTTCCCCCGGGAAGGACCTGCTCCTGGGCAGGAGTCGCCGTGAAGGTGAAGTCCGCGTCGGGGTTCGCCTGTGGGCCCTCCTTGGGCGGGTCCTCCAGCGGCGGAACGTCAATGCATGCGGGGCTCAGGCCGACGCAGCTCAGCAACAACCAGAGTTTCAGATTGGACATGGGGGCGTGTTCTGCAAGGTCGGGTCCGTTCGGTCCCGAGTGAGAACACTGCCATGCCCGTCCGGGGAAAAGGACAGGCGTCCGGGCCGGTGGGCTCCGGAAACACGGCTGCCCGCCG
>NZ_JBKGHJ010001260.1:0-389 GCF_046520365.1 Corallococcus sp. 4LFB | reverse complement strand
GGTGCTGGTGGAATGGAACGCGACGGAGACCGAGTACCCGCGCGACGCCACGCTGCCGGAGGTCTTCGCGCGGGTGGTGGCTCGCTTCCCGGAGAAGGTCGCCGTCGAGTTCGGTGATGCGCGGCTGACGTACCGGCAGCTGGAGGAGCGCGCGAATCGTCTCGCGTGGCACCTGCGCTCGCTGGGCGTGGATACGGACTCGCGGGTGGCGGTCGCGCTGGAGCGTTCGCTGGAACTGGTCGTCTCCCTCGTCGCCATCCTCAAGGCCGGTGCGGCTTATGTGCCCCTGGACCCGGCGTATCCGCGCGAGCGACTGACCGCGATGGTGGAGGATGCCCGTCCCCACGTCCTCCTCACCTCTCGCGCGCTCTTGCCGAAGCTGCCTCACG
>NZ_JBKGHJ010000125.1:0-18225 GCF_046520365.1 Corallococcus sp. 4LFB | reverse complement strand
CGCCGCCCCGGCCACGCCGACGGCAGGCCCCCGCCGCCGCCCCGGCCTCACGCCGCCCCGGCGTCCACCGAGGGCGAGGCGAAGCCCACCGAGGCCCCGCCGTCCAACGCCTGATCCGCGTCCCCGCCTGAAGCACCCAGCCCCGCCGTCCCCTCACCGGGACGCGGGGCCTTCGTGTTTCCGGGTGCCCGCCGTTCAGTCTCGCGGCGGCGGCATCATCACCAGGGCCTCCGAGTTGGCGCGGGGCTCCCCGGTGCTGTCGTCCACGCCGCCCACCACGAGCACGGAGCCGTCCGGCAGCGCGGAGCACGTGTGCCACACGCGCGGCTGCGGCATCAGCGGCAGGCCCAGCACGGTGGGCTGCGAGCCCGCGTGCGGGGTGATCAGCTCCACCCACGGGACGGCGTACGTCGTGCCGCTGCCCGTGCCCCGTCCTCCCAGCACCATCACCCGGCCGTCCGGCAGCGACACCACGCACGGGTTGCTCCGGGGCATCAGCACGGGGCCATCGCGAACGGTCGTCTCGTTCTCCAGCACCTCGGAGGCCCCCACTGCTTGCGCTCCCTGGGAGGGGTCCACGCCGTCGAAGCCGCCCATCAACAACGGGAGGGGTGATTCGTCCGGCCGTCCCAGCACCGCCACGGCGGCGCCCACGCGGGGCACGCGCAGCCGGGGCGGCACGTTCGCCAGGCGCTCCAGGTCCGTCCCGTTGAAGCCGAGGGCCAGGACCTCCGGCACCGGCCCCGTGGTGTCCGCGCCGCCCGCCATCAGGAAGGTCCTTCCGTCCTCCCTCACCGTCAGCGTCGTGTCGACACGGCGCACCTCACCGGACACGTCGACGAAGCGGCCGGAGGCACTGTCGAAGGCATCCGCCGTGAACACCTCGCTTCCGTCCGCCGCGCGTCCTCCCACCAGCAGCACGTGCCCCGCCGCATCCACCGCCGCCGCGTGCTGGTAGCGGGCCGCCTTCAGCGAATGCTCACTCACGGCGCCCGTCGTCGGCTCCAGGAGGCGCGCCGTGGGCTGCAACGTCACCGGAGCGAAGGACTCCGCGCCGCCCGCCAGCAACACGCGGCCGTCCGGCAGCAGCGACGCCGTGTGGAAGGCCCGCGCGCCCACGTCCCGTCCGGGGATGAACGTGCCTTCCCTCGGGTCGAACACCTCCGTGGTCGCGGACACAGGCCGCGTCCCGTCCGCGCGGGGCTCATAGCCTCCGACGATGAGCACCCGTCCATCGGGCAGCGTCGTGGCCGTGTGCGCCGCGCGCGCCTCCACCGGCAACGAGCAACTGCTCGGATCCGACGCCCGGTTCACCGGCACGAACTCGCCCAGCCGCCGCAGGAGCACCCGCACCTGGGGATTCGGCTCATCCTCCCCGTCGAACACGCTGAAAGGCAGCGAGCGGCCCAGCGAGACCAGCTGGCCGCCCTGATCCGGTGCCCCCACGTAGGCCCGCACCTCCAGCACCCGGTCGGCGCCAGGCGGAACGGTGGGCACGTCCCGCGCCCAGGTCCAGTTCACCGTCGACACCCGCTCCCGGGGCGCGTCGAGGCCCGGGCCCGTCACGCGGAAGCGCAGGTGCGTCACCCCGGCCAGGGGCTGGGTGCCGGCACAGGACGTGGAGAGGAGGATCAGGCCGGGCCGGACCTCCTTCTCCCCGCAGGCGGGGGTGAGGGCCAGCAGGGCGGTGAGGAGCGTGGGGCGGACGAAGCGCGGAGCCATGCGGTGGACGCTACCAGCCCCCCTCCCCGGAGGGGTGGAGTCCAGACGGCCGGAAGCAGGCGGCGCGGCGGGGATTGCGCTGTAATGCGCCCGCCCCAGGACGTATGTCCTGTCCCCTCCTCCATGAAGCTCTCGCTCGCCACCCGCATCTTCCTGGGCTACGCGCTGGTGCTGCTGACGTTCGGGGCGGTGTCCCTGTTCAGCGTGGCGGAGCTGCACCGCAACCGGCTGGAGATACGGCTCGTCAGCCAGGGCTACCTCCAGCTGTCCCAGGACGCCGCCGCGCTGGAGACCTTCCAGACCAGCCAGGAGAAGGACACCGAGCGCGTGCTGGAGCAGAACAGCGTGGAGACGCGCCGCGCGCTCATCCGCCTGGCGAGCCTCTACTACGCGCCCCAGATGGCCCAGCGCCTGGATGCCGCCCGCGCCAAGGCCCGCGAAGTGCTCACCTTCGCCCCCGAGGGCGAGGTGCCCTTCGTGAAGGAGCTGGACGCGCGCTTCGCGGACCTGTCGCGCAACTCCCAGGCCTACGGCCACGCGGTGGAGGCCGTGTTCACCGCGCTCGCGTCCGAGTCCCCCGAGAGCCAGGAGGTGGCGCGCGCCACCGCCGAGCTGCGCCAGCTGGAGAGCGCCATCGGCCGCGAGCTGCGCGTGCTGCGCGCGACGCTGGGCAACCGCATCCGCGAGCGCGTGGACGGCGCGGAGGAGCGCGAGCGCCGCACCGGCCTCACCATCATCGCGCTGTCCATCATGGCCATTGGCGTGGGCGTGGGCGTCACCGCGTGGTCCGCCCGCACGCTGCGCCCGGTGCGCACCCTGATTGAAGGCGTGTCCCGCATCGGCCGCGGTGACTACTCCGCCCAACTGGGCGTGCGCGGCGAGGACGAGGTCGCGCTGCTCGCGCGCGAGTTCGACCAGATGGCCCGCTCGCTCCAGGCGCGCGAAGCCCAGCTCAAGTCCCAGGCCGAGGCGCTGATGCGCGCGGAGCAGCTGGCCGCCGTGGGCCGCATCTCCGCTCAAATCGTCCACGAGGTGCGCAACCCCCTGTCCTCCATCGGCCTCAACGTGGAGCTGCTCCAGGACGCGGTGGGCAGCGCGAAGTTCGACTCGCAGGACACCGCCACGGAGGCGCGCGAGCTGCTCTCCGCCGTCACCCACGAGGTGGACCGCCTCACCGACGTCACCGAGCAGTACCTGCGCATGGCCCGCCCCGCCCGGCCGGACCTGGAGCCGGAGGACATCATCGCGGTGCTCGACGGCGTGCTCGACTTCACCCGCGAGGAGCTGGTGCGCGCGGGCGTGGAGGTGGTGCGCGACTTCGCGCCCGGCACGCCCCGCGTGCTCGCGGACCAGGGGCAGCTGCGGCAGGTGTTCCTCAACCTCCTGCGCAACAGCCGCGAGGCCATGCCCACCGGGGGAAGGCTCACCGTGGCCACCGCCCCGCGCGACGGCGACGTGGAGGTGACCGTGCGAGACACCGGCAACGGCATGACGGAAGAGGTCCGCCGCCACCTCTTCGAGCCCTTCTTCACCACCAAGGAGGGCGGCACCGGCCTGGGGCTCGCGGTGAGCCAACAGATCCTCCAGGCCCACGGGGGCTCGCTCTCCTGCCAGAGTATTCCCGGCCAGGGAACGACCTTCGTGTTAAGGCTTCCCCGCGCATGAGCTTTACACCGTACCGGGACGTGCTGCCCTCGGGGCTGCGCGTCGTCACCGTCGAAACGCCCCACCTGCACACCGCCCTCCTGGCCGTCTACGTGCGGACCGGCAGCCGCCACGAGACGGTGGAGAACAACGGCGTCAGCCACTTCCTGGAGCACCTCTTCTTCCGGGGGAGCGAGGGCTGGCCGGACACGGTGAAGATGAACGCCGCCGTGGAGGAGGTGGGCGGCAACCTCAACGGCGCCACCACCCGCGACCACGGCTACTACTACACCCCGCTGCACCCGGCGCACCTGCGGGTGGGGATGGACGTCATCGGCGACATGCTCACCCGCCCCCGCCTCACCGACATGGAGGTGGAGCGGCAGATCATCCTGGAGGAGATGCTCGACGAGGTGGACGAGAAGGGCCGCGACATCGACCTGGACAACCTGTCCAAGCGGCTGCTGTTCCCCGGCCACCCGCTGTCCCTCAAGATCGCCGGCACCCCCGAGTCCGTGAAGGCCCTCACCCACGCCCAGGTGCTGGAGCACTTCGCCCGGCACTACGTGGCCGGCAACCTGGTGGTGTCCGCCGCGGGCAGCGTGAAGCACTCGGAGGTGCTGGAGCTGGCGGAGCGCGCCTTCGCCCACCTGCCGAAGGGCAGCGCCACCACGGAGAGCGCGCCGCCCCCGCTGGGCCCCGGCCCGCACTTCCACTTCGTCACCCACGACGAGTCGCAGACGGAGTTCAAGCTCACCTTCCGCGCCGTGCCGGAGCAGCACGAGGACTTCCCCGCGCTGCAAATCCTGAGGCGCCTGCTGGACGACGGGCTGTCCTCGCGGCTGCCCTTCGAAATCGTGGAGAAGCGCGGGCTCGCGTACTCGGTGCAGGCCGGGCTGGACACGTACCACGACATCAGCCTCTTCGAGATTGAAGCGGCCAGCGCGCCGGAGAAGGCGGCGCTGGTGGTGGCCGAGTCGCTGCGCGTGCTCGCGGAGCTCTGCGACAAGGACGCGAGCGAGGAGGAGCTGAACCGCGCCAAGCGCCGCCACCGCATGCTGCTGGAGTTCTCCCAGGACTCGCCGGGGGAGCTGGCCGGGTGGTTCGGCGGCGTGGAGCTGTTCCGCCCGCCGGAGACGTTCGGCCACCGCGCGGATCAGGTGGACCGCCAGACGGCCGCGCGGGTGCGCGAGGTGGCCCGGCGCTACTTCACGCGGGAGAACCTGCTCGTCGTGGCGGTGGGCCAGCGCAAGGGGCTCAAGGCGCTGGAGAAGGTCGTCGCGGACGCGGAGGGGTTGCCCTCCTCCGCCGCCGCCGTCAGCGCCGCCCGCGGATGATGATGGGCCCCGACGGGGCCTTCTTCTTCCGGGGCGTCGCCTTGTCGATGGCCTTCTGGATGCGCAGGTACTCGGGGTTCTGCGGCTCGCGCTTCAGGACCTCTTCGATGAGCTTCTTGCCGCGCGGCAGCTGCGTCTCGAACTGGGCGTAGAGGTTCGCGAGCGCGGCCTTCTCCTCCGCGGTTCCCTCGCCCAGGCCCATCAACCGCTCCAGGACGTCCTGCGCCTCCGGCTTGCGGCCGGCCTTCAGGTGCAGCCGCCACAGGCGCGACAGCGCGGGCGCGAACGAGGGCTCCGTCTTGAGGGCGAAGCGGTAGCTGTCCTCCGCCGCGCGTGCGTCCCCCTGCTCCTCCAGCACGCGTCCGCGCACGTACAGCGCGCGGGCGAAGCGCGGGCGCAGGTGCAGCGCGCGGTCCACCAGCTGCTGGGCCTCCGACGCGCGGCCCTGGGCGCAGACGATTTCCGCGAGCCACGCGATGGCCTCCGCGTTGTCCGCGTCGTCCTCCACCAGCTTCTTGAGCGCACCCTCGGCCTCCGCCGGGCGCTTCATCGCCATGAGCACGCGGGCCTTCATGGCCACCACGTCCGTGGTGTCCGCGTCCTCGGGCGGCACGGCCTGGAGGTCCGCCTCCGCCATGTCGTAGACGCCGCTCATCAGGAAGTAGCGGGCGCGCAACAGCCGCGCGGGCGTGAAGCCAGGCGAGGCCTGGAGCACGCGGTCCATCAGGTTGGCCGCGAGCAGCTCCTCGCCCTTCATGAGGAGGATTTCGGCCTCCACCGTCTTCGCCGCGGCGTCGTCCGGGCGCTCCCGGAGGATGCGCTCCAGCGTGGTGAAGGCCTCGTCCGGGTGCCCTGCCGCGCCTGGAGGCGGGCCAGCGCCAGGATGTCCTCGTTGGACAGCTTGCCCTCGTCCCGCAGCGACACGAGCGTGGAGATGGCCGGGGCAAGCTGCCCTTCTCCCAGGAAGAGGTCCGCGAGCTGCTTCTGGATGACGGTGTCGGTGCCGGGCAGGAGGCCTTCCGCCTGCTTGAGGGTCAGGATGGCGGCGCCCGGGTTGCCCGCGCCCTGATGGGCCCGGGCCAGCAGCAGGAGCGGCTCCACGCTCTCCGGCGCGGCGTTGGCGGCCTTGCGCAGCGCGGAGATGGCGCGGACGTACTGGCCCTGCTTGAGCGCGTCACGGCCCTCGGAGAGGGAGTTCTGGACCTGGACGGCCTGCTTCTGCGCGGCCGCCGTCTCCGGGTCCTTGCAGGCAAGCGGCAGGAGCAGGACGAGCGTCCATGGACGGGGGAAAAATCGAGGGGGCATCGCTGAGGGACAGGGTACCGGATGTTATCCTTCCCCGTCGATGGACCCTTTCGTGCGCCGCCTCGTGGAGAGGCTTCATGACCCAAGCCGGCCGCTGTCGCGGAACCGGCACTTCCACACGTTCGACACCCCCGAGGGTCGAATGGCGCTGAAGGTGTTCCGCCGTCTGCGCAGCCTCCAGCAGGACATCCTCGCCTGCCAGAAGGAGGGCCGCCGCGCCCGCATCAGCCGCCAGGTCAACCCGGAGGGCGACCACCGCATCGAGCTGTGGATGGAGCGCGTCGCGGGCCGCCGCGTGTCCATGCTCCAGCCCGCGGAGTACGAGCTGCTCGCCCGGCTGCCGGGCGTGAGGGACGCGCTGGAAGTCCTGGACGAAGCGGCCTGAGGCCCGGCGCGCTTCAGAACACCCAGGGCCCCAAGCCCGTGGGCGCCCCGTCACACGCCGCCCGCAGCCGCGCCTGGGCGTCCTCGTAGGACAGCCGGGCCGCGTCCGCCTGGAGCGTCACGGAGGCCCAGTCCCGCCACGAGCGCAGCACCGCGACGTGGCGTCCGTCGTCCTCCTGCGCCTCCGAGAAGTGGACCAGCAGGCGCTCCTCCAGGGCCTCGCGGGCCTTGGTCCACGGCCCCTCCTTCTCCAGCCGGACGCGCCTGTCCCGCTCCACGGTGGAGAGCAGCGCGCGGGCCTCCGCGGACAGCCCCTGGAGGGACGGGCGGCGGCGCGCGGGCTCCATGGCGACGCGGTAGACGGCGGGCCACAGCGTGGGGTCCACGAAGGCGACCTTGCCTTCCACGAGCCGCACCGCGAGCACGTCCTTCGACGCGCGCAACATGCGCCCCAGCCGGTACGCGAGGCGCCCCTTCGCGTGGTCCCGCCAGCTGCCGGTGGGCCGGCCGCCCATGACCTGTTCGACGAGGGACGTGGGCCCGTGGGTGGGCACCTCGGTGATGACGTGGCGCGTGCGCACCAGCTCTTCCGCGTCCCTCAGCGTCTTGATCATCCGTGTTCCCCTCTCCGGCGCGGCGGGTGCCGCGCCCATGGGGAAAACCTTCCGCGAGAGGGACGGATTCCGGTGCCTGCTCCCTTCACGGCTTCGGGACCTGCGCCTGTTGCCACTGGCCCGGCGTCGTCCCGCTCCAGCGGCGGAAGGCCCGGGTGAAGGCGCTGGCGTCGCTGAAGCCCAGGAGGAAGGCGATTTCAAAGTGGGGCAACTGTCCGTCGCGCAGCAGCTGGAAGGCGCGGTCGCGGCGCACGGCGTCCTCCAGGCTCGCGAACGTGACGCCCTCCTCCCGCAGGCGGCGCTGGAGCGTGCGCTCACTCACCGCGAGCCGCGTCGCGACGTCCGCGGGGACCAGGTCCCCCGTGCGGGGCTTGGCCGCGAGCACCTCCTCCACGCGCTCGCGCCAGGAGCGGACCCGCTGGGCCTCCACCCGCGCCAGCTCCGCCTCCGCGCGGGCGTGGAGCAGGTTGCCCAGCTCGATGTCCGCGTGGCGGATGGGGAGCAACGCGGCGGCCTCGTCACCCTGCACGAGGTTGGTGCTCGCGTCGTATTCGATGCCGACGCCAAGGAACGCCTCCACCTCCGCGGAGGCCGCGTGGCGCGGGTGCGTGACGCAGACGCGCGTGGGACGCCAGTCCTCGCCGCTGAGCGCGCGGCCACTGGCCACCAGCGCCACGAGCAGCCCCTCCACCGGGTGCTTCAGGCGCGAGGCCCATTCATCCTGCGGATCCAGCTCCAGCTCCACGCGCATCACTCCGGGCAAATGGAGGACGCGCCACGTCGTGCGCGGGTCCAGCAGCGCGTGGATGCGGCAATAGCGCTGGAGGGAGGTGCGCAGGTCGGGGCTGTTGACCAGCACGTAGCCCACGAGCCCCACATGGGTGGGCTCCAGGGCCTGCGCGAGCCGCACGGCCAGCGGCTCGGAGCCGCCCACCTCGACGAGCAGGGTCCACACGCGATGGAGCGCCGTGTAGGGCAGCCGCACGTCCGGCCGCGCGAGCAGGGCTTCATCCACGCCCACCGCCTCGAGCAGCCGCTCCCGGGCGATGCCCAGCGACATGCCCACCTGGAACAGGGGGCGGAACAGCGAGGACTGGAGCGTCTGGGGACGCATCGCGGGCCAGCATGGCCTGACGCCCCCTTCCCTCGCAATGCGCCGTGGCGTCCGCGGACAATGCGTTGGCGCCCCGGGACCATGCGCGCCGGGCGTCGGGGCGCGATACCTCCCTCCAGGAGGAAGCGCCCGATGACCACCGCCGCCACCGTCCCCGCCACCCGTCAGCCCCCCGGCCCCCGGGGCCACCTGCTCATGGGCATCCTGCCCGACGTGCGCCGCGACATCCTGGGCTGCCTGGGAAGCCTCCATCGCCAGTACGGCGACGTGGTGCGCTACCGGCTGGGCCCGATGCGCTCGCACCTCGTCGCGCACCCGGACGCCGTGAAGCACGTGTTGCAGGACCACGTGAAGAACTACACGAAGGACCACCTCACCTACCGCATGGGCCGGTGGATCACCGGCAACGGCCTGCTCACGAGCACGGGGGACTTCTGGCTCCGGCAGCGGCGGCTGGCCCAGCCCGCCTTCCACCGGCAGCGCATCACGGGCATGGCCGCCGGAATGGTGCGCCAGGCGGAAGCACTGCTCCAGCGCTGGGAGCCGGCCGCCGCGAATGGAACGCCCGTGGGCATCAACGAGGAGATGATGCGGCTGACGCTCGCCATCGTCGGGGAGGCCCTGTTCGGCACCTCCGTGGAGGCCCAGGCCGAACAGGTCGGCGCGGCCTTCACCGAGCTGAGCCAGCAGATCGCCGAGCGGTTCCGCACCTTCCGCATGCTGCCGCCCGTGCTGCCCACCCGCTACGACCGGGCCTTCCGGGACGCGCGCGCCATGCTGCTGGGAACGGTGCGGGGCATCATCGCCACGCGGCGCCAGAGCGGTGATGACACAGGCGACCTGCTCTCCATGTTGATGCTCGCGCGCGACGAGGACACGGGCGAGGGCATGACGGATGAGCAGTTGGGCAGCGAGGTGATGACGATGCTCCTCGCCGGCCACGAGACGACGGCCACGTCGCTGAGCTGGGTGTGGGGCCTGCTGTCGAAGCATCCGGAGGTGGAGGCCCGGCTGCACGCGGAGCTGGACACGGTGCTGGGGGGACGCACGCCCACGGCGGAGGACGTGCCGAGGCTCGGGTACACGAAGCAGGTGGTGGAGGAGGCGATGCGGCTGTACCCCGCGGCGGTCATCTTCAGCCGCAGCGTGCAGGAGGACGACGTCATCGGCGGCTTCCGCATCCCGAAGGGGACCTCGGTGGACGTGAGCCCCTACGTCACGCAGCGCCACCCGGACTTCTGGGAGGAGCCGGAGGCCTTCCGTCCGGAGCGCTTCGCCCCCGAGGCCGCCGCGAAGCGACACCGCTTCGCGTACTTCCCCTTCAGCGGCGGGCCGCGGCAGTGCATCGGCAACAGCTTCGCGATGATGGAGGCGCAGCTCGTGCTGGCCACCGTGGCCCAGCGCTACCGCCTGCGCGAAGCGCCCGGCTTCACGCTGGAGCCGGATTCATACCTGACGCTGCGGCCGAAGGGCGCGCTCCCCATGTACCTGGAGCGCCGGGCCTGAGCCTCTGTCTCAGGGAGGCGTCACGGAGGCGCGCTGCACCTGCGTGACGCCGGGCAGCGTGGGCGCGGGGTTGAGCGCCTGGACCAACATCGCGCGCAGGGCCTCCGTGAGGTCTTCACCCGGGGCGCTCACGCCGGCCGGAGCGCCCTGCAACGGCGCCGGGATCTCCGAGCCCACGACGACGAGCGGGATGCGGACCTCCCACGCCAGATAGTGCGCCAGCCGCACCGCGGGCTCGGAGTTGTCCATCAACAGCGCGCCAATGGCCCCCGCGCTGAACGGACGCCACAGGGGGCGCGCGGCCTCCGCGGGCGGCAGCACGCAGAAGTCCACATTCAGCACGTCGCTCAGCTCCAGCCGCCCCAGCGTCCCGAAGCCGCTCTTCACCGCGGTGGGGTCCGCCGACATCGCCTCCAGCCCCGGCACCCGCGCCAGGATGCGCCGCGCCGCGGACGAACCACTGCCGCAGACGAACACCTTCGCCGTCGCGACCTTCGACAGCGTCCGCGTGCGCAGCAGGCGTCCGCGCAGCGCGTGCACCTCCGCCGCGCCAATGAGGTCGCCACCGCCCAGGTTCTGGCCTTCGCTCTCCGTGGGCCGCGCCACGCCCTTCTGGAGCAGCGTGGACAGCACGCCCAGCACCTCCATGTCCGTGGCGGGCGCCAGGTCCAGCACCTCGCCCAGCGCGCGAGGCTGGCGCAGCAGCTCCATCACCTGCGCCGTCACCGGGTGCTGCTCCTCGGACAGGTCCACCTCCGGCGCCAGCATCAGCCGCGTGTGGCGCGGCGGCAGGCCCGGAAGCAGGCGGTTCACCTCGTCCGACTGCCGCATGCCCTCCAGGAGCGCGTCGTCCATGGCGCGGTTGATGCGCGGCCGCGCGGCGCTGGTGCCGGGGGTGAACGTGAAGTTGCCCTCCGTCCACGACAGGAGCCGGAACAGCGCCTTCTCCCCCTCCACCCTCCCCAGCCGCGCGTTCACCGTGCGCCCGTCGGAGACGGTGATCTCCCCGCGCTCCGCGCCGCGCTCCAGCGACAGGCGCCCGTTGCGCTTGTTCATGCCGAGAATCTGCATGAGGTCCGGGATGCTCAGCTGGCTGAGCGAGCCTTCGATCTCCTGCTGCTCGCTCTTGAGGTCCTTGGCCGCTTCGTTGCGCCGGAAGATGTGCTCGATGCGGCTGAGCACCTCGTCCAGGTTGAACGGCTTGCGCAGCGTGCCGTCCCGCATGCCCCGCGCCCGGTCCGTGTCCAGGCTGGACGTGGTGAGCACCACCGGGATGTCTTCCGTGCGCGGGTTGGTGCGGAGAATCTGCACGAACGTGCGCGCGTCCAGCAGCCGGCACGCCTCGTCGAAGAGCGTCAGGTCCGGGTGCCGGAGCACCGCGACCTCCAGGGCCCGCGAGCCATCCGGCGCGTAGTGCACCTGATAGCCCTTCGTGCGCAGCGCCCGCGACAGGGCGCGCACCGAGTCGAGATCGGGGTCGGCGATGAGGATCTTCCGCACCTGGGCCAAGGTCGCTTGCTCCGCTTCGTGACGTCAGTAGGGCTGCAGGTCGTACTCGGCCTGCAGCTTGGAGATGAGCCCGTCCACCACCGCGGTGTCCGAGGTGTGGAAGCCCCACGTCGCGCCCCGCCCCCGCCGCTGGATGAGCGCGTACGACGCGCTCTCCGACAGCCAGAGGATGAACTCGTGGCGCGCCACCCGTTCGTCGCCTTCCAGGAACACCGGCGTGAGCGCCGCGTGCGACTCCAGGTCCACGCGCCGGCCCAGCAGGTAGATGCGCGAGGACAGGTCCGGCGGCGCCTGCTCCAGCCCCACCGCCAGCGGCAGGTCCGCGCGGATCTCCGGGCCGCCCACGTAGAGCAGCCCGCGCGAGCCCGGGTCGCGCACCAGCTCCCGGGCGATCTCCACCTGGAGCTCGTCGAAGAGCACGTCCGCCACCTTGCCCCGGCGGCTGGGTTCGGCGCGGTCGTCCGTGGGCAGGCGCGGGCTGTTGGGCGTGCCCAGCAGCAGATCCACCTCGTCCCAGAACGGCAGCCCGTCCAGCATCAGCCGGCGCTGGAGCGACGCGCGGCGCTCGTCCATGCGGCGGCGGCAGCGGTGCACCAGTTCGTCGAAGTCCTCGCCGTCCTTGGGGAACGTGCTGGCGCCGCCCACGAGCGCGAGCGGCAGGCGCTGCTCCACGTCCTGCACCTCCGGCTCGTCGCGCACGGCGGCGACGGCGCGGCGCACGAACATCATCGCGCCGAAGAAGTCCGTCTCCGGCAGCAGGAGGTAGAACTCCTGGTCGCTCGCCTTCGCGATGACGTCCGAGTCACGGATGATCTTGCTCAGCGCCTTGATGATGCCGCGCACCGCCTTCTTCGCGTCCTGCGCGCCCAGCCGCACGCGCACCAGCGGCAGGTTGTCGATGCTGAAGGTGAGCAGCGAGAAGGTGCGGCCGTACCTGCGCGCCTTGTAGATCTCCTTGGACGCGTAGTCGGTGAAGTAGCTGAGGTTGTACGCGGCGGTGTCGCGGTCGCGCAGGCCCAGGCGCTGGAGCGCCATCAGCTTGCGGCCGTTCTTCACGCCCACCGCCGCGAAGTCCGCCAGCACCTTCGCGTCGCGCGTGTGCTCCGTGCGGAAGTCGCCGGTGAGCGGATCCGACAGCTGCGCCAGGCCCATCACCTCGCCCGCGGCCACCAGCGGCACGTACAGCACCGGGGAGCGCTCGTCGCGCGCGAGCCACGGGGCGGCCTCGCGCAGGCGCAGGGACAGCGGCCCCTCCGGGCTCATCTTCTCCGGCAGGAACTGCTTGTCGAGCAGGCCCCGGTACGAGCGCAGCGCCAGGTCTCCCCGGTCGTCCACCACCCACAGCGCGGCGCTCTGCGCGTCGCACACCGCGCCCAGGTCCGCGATGACGCGCTCCTGGAGCCATTCCAGGTCCGGATGGGACAGCAGCTCCAGGCAGCGCTGCTGGAGGTTGTGGAAGCGGGCGAACTCCAGGTTCTCGTCCTGGAGCCGCGCGCGCTCGTGGCGCAGCTGGGCGCGCTCCATGGCGCGGTCCACCGCGAGCAGCAGGTCCGCCTCCTCGATGGGCTTGGTGAGGCAGTCCGCCACGCCCAGGCGCAGCGCGACCTCCGAGCCCTGCACGTCGTCGCGGGTGCTGACGAGGATGACCTCCTGCTCGGGGTCGCGCTCGCGCAGGCGCGCGGTGAGCGCGAAGCCGTCCACGCCGGGCATCACCACGTCGGTGAGGACCAGGTCGAACGTCGCCCGGGACACCTCTTCCAGGGCGAGGGTGGCGTTCTCCACCGCCACCACGCGGTGCCCGCGGCGTGACAGCAGGTCCGTGGCGAGTTGTCGGAAGAACAGGTCGTCGTCGACGACGAGGATGGGACCGGCCACGGCGCTCGGGGGGCGAAGGGAGGAAAACCGAAGGTTATCGGGCCCTTGGAAGCGCTACAACGCCTTCGAAGACGAAGGACACCGGGCCCCGGAGCCGGATGTCGGACAGGTCGTCCGGAACGCGGATGCGCAGGTCGCCGCCCGGCAGGGTGACGCGCAGCCAGGCGTTCGAGGGCAGGCGCTTCGCCAGCACCGCCGCCACCGCGGACGCGCACGCGCCCGTGCCGCACGCCTGGGTGAGGCCGCAGCCTCGCTCCCAGACGACGACGGTGAGGCCGTCCTCGTCCACGCGGACGAACTCCACGTTGGTGCGGTCCGGGAAGGCCGGGTGGCGCTCCAGGGCGGGGCCCAGGCGCTCGGCGGCCTCCAGGGGTTGATCCAGGAGCACCAGGTGCGGGTTGCCCATGTTCACCGCGGTGCCGGGCAGGCCTTCGTGGCCGGGCACGGGAGCGTTCACGAAAGGCTGTCCCGTCGTACCGGAGGGCAGGTTCGAGGCCACCAGCCGGGCCGGCCCCATGGAGATGTCCACGCCCACCACGCCACCATCGCCGTAGCCGGGCTCACAGGTGAGCACGCCCGCCCCGGTCTCCACGTCGATGAGCGCGGGGTGCTGGCCGGACTGGTCCACCAGATACTTCACCGCACAGCGCAGGCCGTTGCCGCACATCTCCGCGATGCTGCCGTCGGCGTTGTGGACGACCATGCGGGCAAGGCCCCGGGACGACGGGAGGATGGCGAGCACCCCGTCCGCGCCGATGCCCCGGCGCCGGTCGCACAGCCAGCGGGACTGCTCCTCGTCGATGTCCACGCCCGTGCGGCGGCGGTCCAGGACGACGAAGTCGTTGCCCAGCCCGTGGTACTTGAAGATGCGTTCGCTTGCGTCCACGGGGGCAAGTGTAGACGGCGGCGTTTATTCGCGCTCGCCGACCTTCCTGGGCGCGGACGGAACGTCCAGGGCGGGCATCGCGCGGCGCAGCTCGGCCAGTTCGGCCTCCCGGGCGGCGAGCTGGTCCTGCATCTTCTCCACGTGGGCCTGGAGGACCTCCATCTCCGCGGCCATCTCCAGGACGTCCTCCGGGGGCGGGGCGGCGGAAGTCTTCGCTTCCTCCAGGGCCTGGACCAGCGTCTCGCGTTCGGTTTCGAGCGCTTCCAGCCGGGCCTGCTGTTCGCGGATCCGCGCGGCGAGCTGGTCGCGCTCGGCGCGCTCGGCGTCCAGGATGCGCACGGCATCCGCGGCGGCGGTCTCCAGGGAGTTGGTGCGGCCCTCCAGGCGGACGCGGGCGGCCCGGGCGACCGTCAGGTCCGACTGGAGGCGCTCGCGTTCGGAGGCCATGGCGGTGCGCTCGGCGTCCGCGCGGCGGGCCTGGGCCTCGCGTCGGCGGTGGCCTGGGTCAGGGCGGCGACGCGGGACTCCAGCGCGGCCTGCTCGGTCCGAGCCTCCTCGAGCGCGGTGGCGAGGCGGGCCTCCAGGGCGGCGAGGGATTCGCGGGCCTGTTCGGCGGACTGGTGGAGGCGGGCTTCGAGCTCGGCCTGGGCCGTCGCGGCCTGGGCGAGGGCCCCGGTGAGCCGCGCTTCGAGCTCGGCCCTCTCCGCTCCGGCGTTGGCGAGCAGTTCGTTGAGGCGCGTTTCGAGTTCAGCCTTCTCCAGGCTGGCCTCGCGAGGGCTTCGTTGAGCCGCAGCTCCAGCGTCGCCTTGTCCGTGCCGGCGCTCGTGAGCGCTTCGGTGAGGCGCAGCTCCAGCTCCGCCTGCTCCGTCCCGGCCTGCGAGGACACTTCCGCGAGGCGCACCTGCAGCTCGGCCTTCTCGGTGGCGACGCTCGTGAGGCGGGCTTCCAGTTCGGCGCGCTCCTGCTCCGCGCGCGCGGTGAGGTCCGCGAGCTGTCCTTCCAGGGTGGCCGTGCGCTCGTTCCCGGTCTGCGTGAGCCGGGCCGTCTCCGCGCGCGCGGCTTCCAGTTCGGCGCGCAGGCCTTCCAGCGACGCCTCCAGGTTCGTGGCCTTGCCCGCGAAGCGGCGCGCGGTCTCGAGCTGCACCACGAGCACCTCCGCGTGTTCGCGCGTCGCGGCGAGCCGGTCGCTGGCGTCCACCAGCTCCGCTTCCAGCCGGCCGACCTGCTGGCTCCGCTCATGCAGCGCCGCGTGCGCCCGTTGCAGCTCGGCCCCCAGGCGCATCAGCTCCTGGTGCGCCGCGCCCAACCGGGCCGTCTCCGCGCGCAGGGCCGTCAGCTCCTGCTCCTTCAAGCCCAGTTGCTCGCGCAGCTCGTCCAGGTCCTGCTGCTGACGCTCGGTCCGCGAGAGCGCGCCTTCCAGCTGCGCTTCCATGGAGACCCGCAGGGCGCTGGCCTCACGCAGCTCCTGCTCGCGAGCCGTCAGGGACTCCGTGAGCCGCGCGGCCCGTGCTTCGGCCTCGCGTGCGGCGTCCTGCGACTGCGAGCCCGCCGCGAGCCGGGCCTCCGCCTGCGCGAGCGAATCCTCCAGCGCGCTGAGGTTCGAGGTCTCGGCGGCGAGCCGGAACTCGACCTCCGTCAGCGAAGCTTCCAACCCGACACGTCGCGACGTCTCGGATGCAGAGCGCTTCTCTGCTTCCGCGAGAGCCTGCTCCAACGTGGAGAGGCGGGACTCCGCTTCCTTCAGCGAGGCCTCCAGTTCGGAGCGGCGCGCGGACTCGGCGGCAACCGTGGCCTCCGCCGTGGCGATGGACGCCTCCAGTTCGGAGCGGCGCGTGGACTCCGCGGCCTGCCGGGACTCGACCTCCGCGAGCGACGCTTCGAGCGCGGCCCGGCGTGTGGACTCGGTAGCGTGCCGCGACTCCGCTTCCGCGAGAGCGGCTTCCAGCTCGGAGCGCCGCGAGGACTCCGCGGCAAGCCGGGCCTCGGCCTCCGCCAGTGCCTGCTCCAGCGAAGCCAAGCGCGTAGTCTCGGCGGCGTGACGGGCGTCCGCCTCCGCCAGAGCCTGTTCCAGTGAAGCCAGGCGCGCGGATTCGGCGGCGTGACGAGCGTCCGCCTCCGCCAGGGCCTGCTCCAGTGAAGCCAGGCGCGTGGTCTCGGTCGCGAGACGGGCCTCGGCCTCCGTGAGGGCCTGCTGCATCGCGGGGAGGCGTGCGGCCTCCTCGGTGTAGCGGGATTCGGTGTCCGCCAGCGACGCTTCCAGGGCGGCGCGGCGGGCTTCGACTTCCGCGAGCCGGGCCTGCTGCTCGCGCGCCGTGGCCTCCCACTGGAGCCGCTCGGATTCCAGCCGGGCCTGGACAGCGGCCTGTGCCTGCTCCGCTTCGGACAGCCGCTCCCGCTGGGCGGCGGACTCCGCGCGCAGGGTCTCCAGCTCCGAGCGGAGCACGGCCTCGTCCTTCTCGCGCGACTCGCGGTCGCGAGCCTCCTGCATGCGGGCGTCATCCAGCGAGGACAGCGCCTCCACCTCCGAACGCCGCGCCTCGGTGAGCTCCGCGCGCAGCTCGCGCACCGTCGCGTCCTGGGCAGCCTGCGTCTGCTTCGCGTCCGCCAGCGCGGCACGGGCCTCTTCCAGCTCCCGAGCGTTCGCACGCGCCTCTTCCTGCGCCGTCGCCTGCGCCTGTCGCAGCTCCAGCAACGCGGCTTCGTTCGTGCGCTGCGCTTCGGTGAAGGCGGCCTGGACCTCCGAAAGGGTCTGGCGCGTGTGCTCGAACGCGGCCTCGGTGGACAGGCGCGCGGCCCGCGCCGTGGACAGCTCCGCTTCGAGCTGGGTCCGGGCCTCCTGTGCCGAAGCCCGCGACGCTTCCAGCGCCGAGGCAGAGTCCTTCTGGAGCTGGGCGAACGACGCTTCCAGCCGGGTCCGTTGCGCGCGCTCCTCCTCCAGGACCGTGCGCGCCACGCCCAGCGCGGCATCCAGCCGCAGCCGGTCCGCCTCCAGCGCGCTCTGGGCCTCGTTCCACGAGGACTCGGACCCTTCCAGCCGGGCGCGCAGGGCCCGCTCGGCGTCGAGCGACTCCTGCAGGTTCGCGAGCGCCACCTGCGCGCGGGCCTGCTGCTCGCGCTCCGACAACAGCTGCGCCTGGGTGTCGGCGAGCAACGCCTCCCAGCGAGCCCCCCGCTCCTGTTCGGTGATCAGCGACTCGCGAGCCGCGTCGAGTTCCGCCTGCACCGAGGCCCGGGCCTTCTGCTCCCGCGCCAGGTCCTCCTGGATGAGCGCCGCCAGGGCTTCCGAGTCGGTCAGCTCCTGCCGCAGCGTGCGGAGCGTTGCCTCCAGCTCCGCGTTGCGTCCCTCGGCGGCCTCGCGGGCCTGGTTCGACTCCGCGAGCCGGGCCCCGTGTTCCCACACCTCACGGGCCAGCGTGTCCCGGGCCTCCGAACGCGCGTGTTCGACCGCGGCCTCCAGGGCTTCCGCGGCACGCGCCTCCGCCGCCGCGAGCCGGGCCTCCGCCTCGGCGCGGACATCGGAGAGCACCTGCTCGGTCTGGCCGCTCGACTCCGCGCGGGCTTCCGCGAGCGCACGGGCCGCGCGGGCTTCGGCTTCCTCCAACCGCCGGGCGAGGACCGCGTCGGCTTCGGCGCGAACCTCGGCGAGCATCCGCGCCGCGCGGAGCTCGGCTTCCTCCAGCTGCCGGACCCGCTCGGCCTCGGCTTCGGCGCGGGCATCCTCGAGGGCCTGGATGCGCTGGGCCTCCGCCTCCGCACGCACTTCCGCGAGCGCTTGCGCCGCACGGGCCTCGACGTCCGCCAGGTGTTTGCTCCGTTGAGCGGAGGCGCTGGCACGCACCTCGGCAAGGGCCTGCTCCCGCCGGTTCTCCGCTTCCGCCAGGGCCGCATCCCGCTCGGCCGCCGCGTCCGCCAACGCCTTCGCCAGCAGCGCGTCCGCATCCGCCCGGGCTTCAGTCAGCGCCTGCGCCGCTTCCGCCAACGCGCGCTCGACACGCGCATCCGCGTCGGCCCGGACTTCGGTCAGGGCCTGCGCGGCCTCCGCCATCGCACGTTCGACACGGGCATCCGCGTCGGCCCGGACAGCATCCAGCGCCTGCGCCGCCCGTGCCTCCTCCTGCTCACGGGCCTCCGCCAGCGCACGCTCCTGCCGCGAATCCGCGTCGGAGTGCGCGGTGGCCAGCGCGTTCGTGACCCGCTCGTCGGCTTCCGCGCGGGCCTGGGCCAACGCCTCCTCCAGCCGTGCCTGCGCCTGGGCCCGCTCCGCGTCGATGGCCTGCACGAGCGCGGCCTCCACCCGGACGCGCTCGGTCTCCGCCGCCGCCAGCCGCT
>NZ_JBKGHJ010001259.1:0-390 GCF_046520365.1 Corallococcus sp. 4LFB | reverse complement strand
ATGTGGCCGCGCTGGAGGGCAGCCTCACGGCGCTCGCGGCGCGCCATGACGCGCTACGGACCTCCTTCGGGGCGCAGGACGGACGGCCCCTCCAGCTCATCTCGAAGGACGCGGTGCTGCCGCTGGCGCGCGTGTCGCTGACGGCCCTGCCGGTGGAGGCCCGTGAGGCCGAAGCCTCCCGGTTGGCCCAGGAAGAGGCCAGACGCCCGTTCGACCTGACGCGCGGCCCGCTGGTGCGCGCCACGCTGTTGACGCTGGAGGAGCGCACGCACGTGCTGGTGCTCGTCATGCACCACGCCGTGTCGGACGGCACGTCCATGGCGGTGCTGGTGCGCGAGGTGTCCGCCCTCTACGCGGCGCTGCGCGAGGGCCAGCCTTCTCCGCTGCCCG
>NZ_JBKGHJ010001258.1:0-390 GCF_046520365.1 Corallococcus sp. 4LFB | reverse complement strand
ATGTGGCCGCGCTGGAGGGCAGCCTCACGGCGCTCGCGGCGCGCCATGACGCGCTGAGGACCTCCTTCGGGGCGCAGGACGGGCGGCCGCTCCAGCTCATCTCGAAGGACGCGGTGCTGCCTCTGGCGCGAGTGTCGCTGACGGCCCTGCCGGTGGAGGCCCGCGAGGCTGAAGCCTCCCGGTTGGCCCATGAAGAGGCCCGACGCCCGTTCGACCTGACGCGCGGCCCGCTGGTGCGCGCCACGCTGCTGACGCTGGAGGAGCGCACGCATGTGCTGGTGCTCGTCATGCATCACGCCGTGTCGGACGGCACGTCCATGGCGGTGCTGGTGCGTGAGGTGTCCGCCCTCTACGCGGCGCTGCGCGAGGGCCAGCCTTCTCCGCTGCCCG
>NZ_JBKGHJ010001257.1:0-392 GCF_046520365.1 Corallococcus sp. 4LFB | reverse complement strand
AGGTGCCCGGGACGTGCAGCCGCCTGGGCCGCCAGCCGCAGCAACTCGAACTCCAACTGGGCGCAGCGCTCCCCGGGGTGCCAGCGCGCTGCGTCCCAGAGCGCGTAGCAGCTGGCCTCCAACTGGCTTACCTGCGACTCGGAGGCCCTCGCACAGCAGTCGGCCAGGAGCTCCACCAGCACCTGCCGCTTGAGGTTGAAGAAGCCCTCCAGCAGCCGCCGGCTCTCCTCGGAGTTCGCGGCATGCAGCGCCAGGCCCAGGTTCTCCAGCGTCAACGATTCGTCCAGCGCCACCGCTCGCGCCTGGCGTCCGGGGTGCTGCACCACCAGTCCCCGTGCCGCCAGCCGCCGCAAGGCCTCGCGCACCGTGCCCCGGCTCACCCCATACCAGCG
>NZ_JBKGHJ010001256.1:0-394 GCF_046520365.1 Corallococcus sp. 4LFB | reverse complement strand
TGACGTAGCCGATGAGGCGCTTGTCCGTGTCCGCGCCCCGGGCCACGACAACGGCCTCCTTGACGCCAGTGGCGGAGCGGAGGGCCGCTTCGATTTCACCGAGTTCGATGCGGAAGCCGCGCACCTTCACCTGGAAGTCGACGCGGCCCAGGAAGTCGAGCGTGCCGTCCTCTCGCCAGCGGGCCTTGTCGCCCGTGCGGTAGAGGCGCTCGCCCGGCGTGGAAGCGAAGGGGTGGGGGACGAAGCGCTCCGCGGTCAGGTCCGGGCGGTGGAGGTAGCCCCAGGCGAGGCCCTGGCCGCCGACGTACACCTCGCCCGCGACGCCCACGGGTACCGGATGCAGGTGCGCGTCGAGTACGTAGGCAGTGGAGTTGGAGAGCGGCCGGCCAATGGG
>NZ_JBKGHJ010001255.1:0-396 GCF_046520365.1 Corallococcus sp. 4LFB | reverse complement strand
GAAGGACGAGCGTGTTGACGAAGAAGCCGATGAGGCCCTCCGTCTCCGCGCGGGTACGGCCAGCGATGGGCGAGCCCACGCTGAGGTCCTGCTGGCCCGTGTAGCGCGCAAGCAGGCCCTGCCAGGCGGCCAGCAGCACCATGAAGAGGGAGCCGCCTTCCCGGTGGGCGAAGCCACGCAAGGCTTCCGTCAATTCCCGCGACAGGGTGAAGCCGAGGGTTGCGCCCGCGGTGCTCCGGACAGCGGGGCGGGGGAAGTCGGTGGGCAACTCCAGCACGGCCGGAGCCCCGGAGAGCTTCGTCTCCCACCAGGCCATCTCCTGCCGCAGCGTCTCACCTGAGAGCGTGCGGCGCTGCCAGTCGGCGTAGTCCGCGTACTGCACCGGCAGCGCGGGCA
>NZ_JBKGHJ010001254.1:0-404 GCF_046520365.1 Corallococcus sp. 4LFB | reverse complement strand
TCACCACGCGATGCGGAAGCGTAGAGCGCGGCGACCTCCTGGACGAGCACGCCCAGGGACCAGCCATCCGCGACGATGTGATGCAGCGACAGCAACCACAGGTGCGAGTCATCCGCGAGCCGAAGCAGGCAGGAGCGCAGCAGCGGCCCCTTCTGCAAGTCGAACGGCTGCACGGCGAAGGACTGCGTGTGCTGGGCCACCGCGGCAGACTGCTCGTCGGCCGGAAGCGAGCGCAGGTCGATGAGCGGCAGCGGAACGTCCAGGGCCGGCGCGATGAGCTGCACGGGCTTGTCGTCCACCAGGCCGAACGTGGTGCGAAGGCTCTCATGACGCTCGACGAGGGCGCGCAGGCTGTGCGCGAGAGCCGTCGCATCCAGCGTCCCCGTCAGGCGCACCGCCAGCGG
>NZ_JBKGHJ010001253.1:0-405 GCF_046520365.1 Corallococcus sp. 4LFB | reverse complement strand
CCGGCACGTGCGCATGCGCCGCGAGGAGATCGACGTCGAGGCTCCGGTCACGCGCTACGGACTGGACTCGTTGGGCGCGGTGGAGCTGGCGCATGAGGTAGGCACGGGCACGGGCCTGATGGTGCCGATGGAGTGGTTGCTCCAGGGGCCGAGCATCACGTCCCTGGCTCGACAGCTGCTCTCGCTGCGTGCGTCGGCGGGTCCGGCGTCGATCACGCTCCGTCGTCGGGACGTCGAGGGTGCCCGGGCCGTGTCCTTTGCCCAGGCCCGGCTGTGGTTCCTGGACAAGTACGCGCCGGGTGACGTGGCGTACAACCTGCCAGCGGCGGTGCGGCTGGAAGGCGAGCTGGATGTGGCCGCGCTGGAGGGCAGCCTCACGGCGCTCGCGGCGCGCCATGACGCGCT
>NZ_JBKGHJ010001252.1:0-407 GCF_046520365.1 Corallococcus sp. 4LFB | reverse complement strand
CCTCCAGCACCACGAAGGCCGACGGCACCATGTACTCCGGCAGCCGTCCCTTCAGCTCGCCGCGCAGTGCCGTGGCCTCCACCGTGCTGCCCGGCTTCGCCACCACGTACGCCACCAGCCGCTTGTCTCCGGGGGCGTCCTCCCGCGCCACCACCACGGCTTCGCGCACGCCTTCGCATGCGCTCAGCCCCGCCTCCACCTCACCCAGCTCCACGCGGTAGCCGCGAATCTTCAGCTGGAAGTCCACGCGCCCCAGGAACTCCAGCTTCCCGTCCTCCCGCTGCCTCACCTTGTCGCCCGTGCGGTACAGCCGCGCCCCAGGCTCCGTGGAGAAGCCGTCCGGCACGTACCGCTCCGCCGTCAGCTCGGGACGTCCCACGTACCCGCGCGTCACCACCGCGCCGCCC
>NZ_JBKGHJ010001251.1:0-408 GCF_046520365.1 Corallococcus sp. 4LFB | reverse complement strand
CCCCGTCCTACGTCGAGTTCAAGCTCACCCTCACCGCCAACTACGCCATCTGATTGGCGGCGAAGGACCCCTGTCATGGAAAAATACCTGGATCAACTCGCGAAGGCCCCTCCCGCTGCGAAGTTCGGCGGGCTCGCGGCCCTCGTCGTCCTGCTGACCGTGGGCAACTTCTTCTCCTTCATCCAGCCCACGGAAGAGGACATCGCCCGCCGCCAGTCCGAGCGCCGGACGCTGGACCTGGAGCTCGCGGAGAAGAGCGAGATCGCCCAGAACCTCAACGAGCGCCGTCGTGAGATGGACGTGCTCGAGCAGAAGCTGGCGGAGGCCCTCACGGAGCTGCCCGAGCGGCGCGACATGGAAGAGCTGCTCGCGCAGATCAACGACATCGGCAAGAAGTCCGGCCTGGAG
>NZ_JBKGHJ010001250.1:0-410 GCF_046520365.1 Corallococcus sp. 4LFB | reverse complement strand
ACCTCTGGAGCCTGCCGTTGCTGGAGGCCGAGGAGCGTCAGCAGGTGCTGGAGCGCTTCGCTGGCACGCAGGCGGAGGTCTCCACGGCGGAGACGATCCACAGCCTCGTCGCGGCGCAGGCGGCGAAGACGCCGGGCGCGGTGGCGGTGGTGCACGAGGGCAGGGCGCTGACGTACGCGCAGGTGGAAGCGCGGGCGAATCAGCTGGCGCGGCACCTGCGCACGCTCGGCATCCGCGAGGAAACCCGGGTAGGCGTGTGCGTGGAGCGCACGGAAGCGATGGTGGTGGCGCTGCTGGGCGTGCTGAAGGCGGGCGCTGCCTACGTGCCGCTGGACGCGACGTACCCGAAGGACCGACTGGCCTACATGCTGGAAGGCACGGGTGCGCCTGTCGTCATCACGCAGGCGAGC
>NZ_JBKGHJ010000124.1:0-18311 GCF_046520365.1 Corallococcus sp. 4LFB | reverse complement strand
CGCGCGAACCAGCGGCGGATGAGCGCGGGCTGGCGCGAAGGCGGGGAACACCGCGTCCGGCGGCGCGGGCAGCTTCCACTCCAGAGTGAGCGCGCTCACGCCCGGGCCCCCGAGCGCGTGCGCAGCTCGAAGCGGGGCACGTTCGCCAGCAGCTCCTCCGGCGCGCGGTACTGCTCCACCACCAGGCTGATCCGCGAGTCCTCCAGGGCCTGCCCGCCGGAGGTGATGGCCTCCACCTCGTGCAGCAGGTCGCCCCGGAACATCACCAGCGCGTTCTGCTGGGGCTTGAGCTCCGCCACCGGACCGCCCCGGTGGTACAGCCGCAGCGCCCCGCCCTGGAGTTCCTTCGGAACCTGGACATACAGCACGCTCACCGCCACCGGACAGCCGATGCTCGGGCCGTAGAATTCAAGACTCCGGTCGATGTGCGCCGCGACGCTCCGGCCCTGCCCCACCAGCAGCGGGTTGAGCAGGAAGGCGTTGCACTCCGGCAGCAGCGTCTTCGCCAGGTACGGCGCGAAGGCCGGAAAGCGCCGGGTGACGTCCGGCAGCGCCTCCCGGCGGAACGTCAGCGAGAAGCCGTACGTGCCGGAGAACTGCCCGGACAGGTTCGACTCGCCCAGCAGCGACGAGCCCAGGATGGCCGAGCGGATGGAGGCCGTCGTCTCCTCGGGGAGGGCGTCCGGGGTGCGGTGGAAGAAGGTGTCGAGCCGGAAGGCCCCACCCCACGGTGGCTGGAAGCGCATGGCCCCGAGTCTACCCACCCACGCCGCGCCGCCCCATCCCCCGCCGCCGCTGGGGACACCGCCCGCCCGGGCCCCTCCGCAACACGACGCGTCAACTCATGACAACACAGCGCGTCAGGGATGACATCAATTTCGCTTATTTATCAGTTATCACGCCTAAGCCGAATTCTCGGGCCTCCCACCTTGCGCGCGCCGGCCGTTCCCGACTTTCTTCGGACAAGCTACGAAGTCCCCTTCGCAGCGCTCGCCGTCCCACGCTCCATCCACCCCACTGGAGTTCGCAACCATGAGCCGAAGCAGACTCACGGGAATCGCGCTCGCATTCCTGGCCGTCAGTTGTCTGGCGGTTCCCTCCGCAGAAGCCGCCACGTATGGCGTCACGCCGTCTGGCTCCTCCGCCATCTTCTACGTCGACACGACGGACTGGGCGGACATCCACTACAAGCTCAACGACGGCGGGCAGCTCAACATCCGCATGACGGTGACGGGCGGCCGCAACCAGTACACGGTCACCGGCCTCTCCGCCGGCAACTACATCGACTACAGCTTTACGTACTGGGACGTGTCCTGCGCCTGTGCGCGCGACACGGTCTGGGCGCGCTACACGCACAGCGGCACGGGCACCGGCACGGACGCGGGCACCGGCACTCCGGACGCGGGCACGGGCGTCGACGCGGGCCCTCCGCCCAGCGGCGACGCGGGCCCCGTGGTGCCGCTGTTCACCAGCGCCACCTCACTGGAGCCGGCCACGGTGGAGAACACCTCCACGGCCATCATCACCCGCGTGGGCGACCGCGTCCGCGACCGCCACATGCGCGAGGACATGTACCAGGCGTACGACCACTACCTGAAGCTGTACTTCGAGAAGCGCACCCACTGGATTGAAATCGTGGACGAGGTCGCCAAGGGCGGCAGCACCATCACGGTGAACCTCTACACCATCTATCCGTACGACTCGCCGGACTTCCGCGCGTTCTTCCGCGGCCTCAACACGGTGGCGGAGTACTTCCACAACGCGGACTTCGTGAAGGTGAACGACTACAAGTACACGTCGTCGGTGAACTTCAACGCCAAGGAAGGCCGCGCCATCCGCGTGGGTGACCGGATGGAGCTGGAGATTGGCGTGTTCCTCCAGGCGCCGGTGGAGGGCCGCTTCAACTACTACTCCACGGGCATGCTCTACATCGTGGGCCAGGGCGGCATCGTCCCCTTCGAGGGCCAGGGCGCCATCCGCGACTCCTTCCCCCTGCCGGAGAAGGCCTGGGCGGGCGGCCGCGGCACGCTGCACACGCCGTTCTCCAACGAGCCGGACAACCGCTTCCTCCAGATGGCCACGAACCTGGCGCCGGTGAACGCGCAGCCCTTCGTCGAGGGCCGCCGCCTGCACCACACGAACTTCCGCGACGGCAGCCACTCCGAGCCGGACAACCCCCTCTTCACGGCGCAGGCGAACAAGCTGGGCAACAACTACGTCAACGTGTCCTGCGTCTCCTGCCACAAGCAGAACGGCCGTGGCCTGCCGCCCTCCACCACGAACACCACGCTGAACAACTACGTGGTGAAGGTGGGCAAGGTGAACAACGGGGTGGTGTCCGTGGACCCGGCGCTGGGCTTCCGCCTGCAGCCGCGCGCCGTCACCGGCACGCCGGAGGCGGACGTGCGCATCGCCAGCTGGACGACGACGGCGAGCGGCACGCTGAACGGCGGGACGGCGTACAGCCTGCGCAAGCCCAACTACAGCTTCCTCAACGTGACGCCGACGAACTTCTCCGCGCGCATCACGCCGCAGCTGATTGGCATGGGCCTCTTGGAGGCGGTGCCCGAGTCGCAGGTCGCGGGCCTGGCGGATCCGAATGACGCGAACGGCGACGGCATCTCCGGCCGCATGCAGACGGTGAAGGACCCGGAGACGGGCGTCACCCGCATGGGCCGCTTCGGCTGGAAGGCGGCCGCGGCGCGCGTGAAGCACCAGGTGGCCGAGGCGCTCAACAGCGACATGGGCGTGACGTCCAACGTGTTCAAGACGCAGGACTGCGGCACGTCGCAGCAGGGCTGCGCGGGCACGAGCGTGGAGCTGGGCGACAACGACCTGGACAAGCTCACCCGCTACATCAGCCTGCTGGGCGTGCCCGCGCGCCGCGACCACTCGGACGCGACGGCGCTGCAGGGCGAGACGGTGTTCACCAACGCGGGCTGCGCGAAGTGCCACGCGCCCACGCTGACCACCAGCCCCTACGCCGCGATGAACGAGTTCCGCGGCCAGACCCTCCACCCGTACACGGACCTGCTGCTGCACGACATGGGCGCGGGCCTGGCGGACAACCTCCCGGAGGGCCAGGCCTCCGGCGCCGAGTGGCGCACGCCGCCGCTCTGGGGCATCGGCCTGACGGCGGGCGTGTCCGGCGGTGAGGCGTACCTGCACGACGGCCGCGCGCGCAGCGTCACCGAGGCCATCCTCTGGCACGGCGGCGAGGGCGAGGCCGCCAAGCAGGCCTTCGTGAACCTCAGCGCCGCGGACCGCAACGCGCTGCTGAAGTTCGTCAACTCGCTGTAAGGCGCAAGCCCGCTTCAAGCACGGACGCCGGGCGGGAGGGGCCACCGTGCCCCTCGCGTCCGGCGTCGTGCCGTTTCAGGGGACCACATCGGAGGAGCCCTCCTGACACCCCGGGCGTCCCAGGCAACTGCGCACGGGAGCACGGTCGGCATCCGCGATGCGCAATGGCAGACATGCGTGGGGGAGTCCCCACTCCCGGCCTTTTGAAGCGTTCCGACATTCCAGGCGTACCCCTGCCCGGAGAACGTCCATGGCGCACCGCCCCGCCGCCCCGCCGCCGCCGCTTTCCGACAATGCCATCCAGGCGGAGGCCGTGGCCTTCCTGGATGCCCGGGGACACTGGCTGACCGCCGTCACGGCGCGGCGGGTCGCGGCGGTGCGCGAGTTCTTCCGGCAGCACGCCCACCTGCGGCGCGACTTCCTCCGGGAGCGGGCCGACGAGGAGCGCCGCGAGGGACGGCTGGCCCTGGAGCTGTTCTCCCGCGCGGCCCAGCGCGTCCGCTGGCTGCTCACCACCGGGGACGGCCCCACCACGCGCATCCATGGCGCGGAGGCCGGACGCGACCTGGGCCTGCTGTTCGCGGGCACGGACTCCGGATTGGATGGCCTGGCGTCGGAGCGGGACGAGCGCTGGAACCTCAACCACCCGCACCCGCTCCCGCCCACCGGGTTTCGCTCAAGCCGTCTTCATGGCGACTGCGGGCCGGAGGAGGACCAGACCCACCACCTGGCCTTCTACGCGATGTTCGGCGCCTCCAACGACAGCTTCCCCGAAGAGCAGCTGAACAAGCTGATGGGCACGCTCAGCGACATGGGTCCCCCGGAGGATCAACACCTGGCCTGGGACGGCATCGACCTGGGACGCCAGCTGGGCGACCCGCGCTTCGACGTGAACGCCTGGCTCTGGAAGACCGTGGGGGACACGTGCCAGGTCCCGCTGGCCGAGGAGGCCGTCGCAAGCTGATGGCCGTGGGAGGTGCTCAAGGGATGGGCGTCAGCGGCAGCAGGACGAGCTCCTTGGGGTACTTCTCCGGGTCATCGGGTTTGCCCCAGGGGATCCGCACGTAGGACAGCCAGCGGCCGTCGGGCGACACCAGGGGGGCGCGCACGCCGTAGGCCTCGGACTCCACGGGCAGCTTCCAGCACAGCCACGGGCGCACCGCCGTGCACAGCCACGGCGAGCGTTCGTTCTTCGGGGACAGCAACAGGAACCTGCCCTCCCCCAGGGACGCGGAGCCTCCGCCATTTCGCGCCGCGAGCGCCAGCTCCTCCACGGTGGGTGCACGCGTGCGCACAGGGCCCGCGTCCTCGGGGACTTCGATGACCTGGAACTCCGGGGCCAGCTCGCCGTGCGAGAGGTCCGCGAACAACGAGGCCCGCGACGACAGCGGCAGGACGTTGGGCATCTGCTCCGAACCGGGAACGGCGCGGCTTCCCACCGGGTAGCACATGCCGGAGGCGTACTGCGACTTCAGGAGCAGGTCCTCTCGCGGGAACGGGCGGCCCTGCCTGGCGACCACGGGCCCCCACTCGCGCGCCGCCGGGTCGTAGCAGCGCACCTGGGCGCCATCCGGCTGGACCAGGCACAGGGTGCCATCCCTCCAGTACAACGTGGGCGTGCTCCACGGGGGGAGGGTGGGGACGAACGGTACCCGGCCGATGACCTCCGCCTTGCCCTTCATCGCCCCGACGCGCAGCGGAAGCGGAGGCGTGGCGGCCTTGAGCCGCTGCTGGAGGGCGCGCATGCCGTAGCGTCTGGCGCAGGCGCCTTCGGTCTTCAGCGAGCCATGCAGCTCCGGGTGGACCCCCTCCGCGAGCGCCCGCCGGGCGGAGATGGCCTCCAGCGCCGTGGAGAGACAGCCCAGGCGGGAGATGCGCCTCTCGTCCTTGGTCATCCAGAACAAGCCGTTGCGCGCGTCGTCATTCATCTTCACCAGCCGCGCGAAGGCGGCCAGGGCCTCGCGGGCAGGGGCGTCGTCGCGGGCGAGCAGTGCCTGGAGGCGGGCTTCGGTCTCCGGCGCCAGGTCCCAGCGCACTGCTCCGAACGCGCCCATGTTCGCGGCCAGCGTCAACGCCGGGAAGCCGGGCACGCCCTCCATCCACAACGACAGACGTCCCGGCTCGCAGCGCATCTTCATGTCGCCATCGGATGACTGACTGTCCCCGGCGACAACGAAGGGGCTGCGGCTAAACTCCAGGCCCCCCGGCGCGGCCAGACTTTGATAGATGCGCGCCGGGTCGCCGCTGCATCCAGGCAGAGAGGCGTTGTTGCCGTACGGCCTGACAAAGCGCCCCGTCTCCAGTCCGAAGGGGATGCGCGGGTCCTGGCCCAGGTCGCAGGAGATCCGCGCACGGAAGTCGCGTTCGGTATCGCCCCACTTCAGCGAGGGCCCTTCCCAGGTCGGCTTCTGCATCACGACGTCCGTCCGCACCAGGCGCGGCTCCGTCGAAGCGAGCACGCGGGGCGCGACGTACGGACCGAACTCCAGGGAGCGCACGACCAGCGTCCGGGCCTCGTCGTCCGAGTCCACATCACCTTGAGCGGGACGGCGCATGTAGGCGACCCACCGGCCGTCCGGGGAGACGCGGGCCTCCGACAGTCCATGGAAGGTCTCATCCCCCTGCGGACCGTCCCAGCGGAGGGACCAGCACCCCAGGGGCCTGTGCGTCGAGCAGAACTGCTTGTGGTTCTCGTCCAGGATGAACCGGCCTTCGGCGAAGAGCCGGGAGCCGGTGGACGCGCGCATCGCCTTCTTCACCTCCTCCGCTTCCGGCGCGCGAAGGCGCGGTGGGCCGTCCCCTTCAGGGACCTCCAAGACGACGGCCTCATGTTCCTGGCTGCGCCAGAACAGGACGGCCCGGGGAGACAGGCGCAGGACCGGCTCCCCGGGACGCCGGATGCTCCGGGTCCCCATGAGGATGTTCCCGGAGCACCCCTCGAATGAGGTCCAGGCGGCCTGGTCACCCCGGTCCACGGGGACGGTCTTGCCCCAGCGCCGCGCCACGGGGTCGTAGCAGCGCATCCGCTTGCCGGTGTCCTGCTGCGCCACGCACAACCGCCCCTGGCGCCAGAACAGGTCCGAGTCCACTGGCGAGCCAGCCTTGAATCGCCCCTGGGACGGCTGGACCTCGCCGAGCTCCTCGGGAGCGCCTGTCTCCAACGGCGGCCGGTCTCCCTCCAGGTCCGGAGCCTGGAAATCGCGAGGAGGGGCGGGGAAGTGTTCCGGCTCATCGCCCGAGGCCAGGGCGACACGCTTCCGGGCGCGCTCGAGCGCGGCGTACAGCGCCGCGACACTGTCCGCCTCCAGGTCCAGGTCACGACCGTACAGGCGGGCAGGAACGTCCTTGATCAGCAGGCCCAACTCCTCCAGCGCCCGGCGGGCCCCGGCGTCGTCGCGGACCAGCAGGGGCAGGAAGCGGGCTTCGCTGTCCCGGGACACCCGAAACTTCACGGAGGCGGAGGTGACACCGATACCGATGGGCTCCAGCGTCAGCAGGGGGGCCTCGGGCACGCCTTCCACGGACAGCTCCAGCCGCTTCGCCTCACAGCGGACGCGGATGCGGGGGCGCGGGGGAGGCGGTGGCAGCTGGGTGCCAGGAGCGTCATCCATGATGCTGAACCGGCGCTCGACGTGTGAGCCGTCTGGCAGGGTCAACGTCTGGGTGATGACCGCCTCCGCGGACTTGCAACCCGGGACGGCCTGACTCACGTCCACGGTCTGGGAGACGGTGATGTCAGGGGTCTTGCCCAGCCCCAGGTCGCAGGCAGCGGACCCGGTGAGGGTGGAGGGAAGCGCCTGCGCCTCCGCGAAGGCCCGCGGCTCAGCGTCGAGGACCACGCCTGGCGACGGCGGTTCCGCGGCGAAGGCCCGGGTCGCGAACAGCAACGGCGACACCGCCAGCAAAGACAGACACCACCCACGAATGGCACGGAAGTGCATGCGCCCCGGACCGTAGCAGCAGGTCATCCCCCGCCGTCCAGGGAGGGGCCGGTGAACATGCGCCGCGGGGGAATGCACGCTGGCGCACCGTCACCGATCATCCCGGTAGCCAGCGCGCGTCCATCACGCCACGCTGGCACTTCCGTGGACGACACCCGCCTTCCCGACCCCGAAGCCCTCCGCCCGCTGCTCACCGACGCCCTGTCGCTGCCCGCGCTCCAGCCCCATGGCCCGCGCCTGGAGCGGCTCCTGGAGGACTACGCCCGAGGCGTGGCCCGGAAGGACGCGCCCCTCGTGGTCGCGCTCGTGGGCGCCACCGGCGCGGGCAAGTCCACCCTGCTCAACGCCCTCTCCGGCCAGGCCCTCTCCCGCGAGGGCGTGGACCGCCCCACCAGCACCGTCTCCACCCTCTTCGCGCCGGAGGGCACGCCCACGGACGAGCTGGCCCGCACCGGCGCGCGCGTCGTGCGCTACACACCCGGCCCGCAGGGGCTGTGGAGCGGCCAGGTCTTCATCGACACGCCAGACCTGAACAGCGTGGCCACGGCGCACCGCGACGTCGCGCGCGCCGCGCTGGACAAGGCGGACGTGGCGCTCGTCGTCATGCACCGGGGCAGCGTCGCGGAGGCCACCCAGGTGGACTTCCTCACCGAGTTCGCCCGCCGCCGCGCGCTCGTCTTCATCCTCAACTTCGCGGACGAGCTCTCCGCCGACTCGCGCGACGCGCTGAAGTCCCAGATCCGCCGCGTCGCCACGCAGCACTACGGCCTGGCCGCGGAGGACGTGCCCGTCTTCGCCATCAGCGCGCGCGCCGCGAAGGACGGCCAGGACGTGTCCGGCGAGTTCGGCCCGCTCCTCTTCCACCTGCGCGGGCTGGCCACCCAGGCCGTCGCCGCGCGCGTGCGCCACACCAACGCCCTGGGCGCGCTGGAGGAGCTCGCCTCCACCGTGCAGACGGCGCTCAACGACACGGACGCACTGCTCGCGAGACTTCGCGCAGCTGGACGACGCGGGCACCTTCACCTTCGAGGGCACCTTCTCCCGCGACACCGACGCGGGCACGGGCTTCTTCACCGTGCAGGGCTTCTCACGCGACGCGGGCTACACGGGCCAGAGCGTGTCCTCCACCCACCGCGCCACCGCGCGCCGCGACTCGTGCGGCACCGGCTGCGAGGACTCCGAGATTGAAGAAGCGCTGAACGTCATGCTCCTGAGCGACAGCCAGTCGCGCAACGTGGCGCGCGACTGCAAGCGCCTGGACGGCGGCGTCCCCGAGGGCGACATCCCGGCCCCCACGGAGAACGGCTACGACGTGTCGCTCGCGTGCGGCACGCTCACGGACGTCTTCCTGCCGGGCAAGGGGACGGCGTGCAAATGCAACCCGTCCACCTGCACCACCGTGTACACGGTGAGCGGCGACCGCATCGACTGAAGCACCCGGCCGGCCGTCGTGTAAGGTGCGCCGCCCCGAAGTGGAGGATGGAATGGCGAAGCGTGCGGTGGTGCTGCTGTCCGGCGGCCTGGACTCGACGACGTGCCTGGCGATGGCGAAGGCGGACGGCTTCGAGCCGGTGTGCCTGTCCATCGCCTACGGCCAGCGCCACGCGGTGGAGCTGGAGCGCGCGAAGAAGGTCGCCTCCACCATGGGCGTGCGCGACGTGCGCGTGGTGACGGTGGACCTGCGGCAGGTGGGCGGCTCGGCCCTCACGGACGACATCCCGGTGCCCAAGGACCGCTCGGAGGACGACATGTCCCACGACGTCCCCGTCACCTACGTGCCCGCGCGCAACGCGCTGTTCCTCTCGCTGGCGCTGGGGCTGGCGGAGGTGGTGGGCGCCACGGACCTCTACATCGGCGTCAACGCGGTGGACTACAGCGGCTACCCGGACTGCCGCCCGGAGTTCATCCGCTCCTTCGAGGCCATGGCCCAACTGGCCACCAAGGCGGGCGTGGAGGGCGCGACCTTCAAGGTGCACGCGCCGCTGTCCGGCCTCACCAAGGCGCAGATCATCCAGGCCGGCGTGAAGCTGGGCGTGGACTACGGGATGACGCACTCCTGCTACGACCCGGACGCCCAGGGCCGCGCGTGTGGCCGCTGCGACAGCTGCCTGCTGCGCGCCAAGGGCTTCCAGGAGGCCGGCGTGCCGGACCCCACGGTGTACACGGACGGGGTGCGCTGATGCGCGCGGCGACAGGCCTCACGCTGACCCTGGCGTTGCTCGGAAGCGCACCGGCCCCCGCCCAGGCCCCGGAGGCCACGAAGGCCACGAAGCCGGCCGCGAAGCCGAAGGCCGCCGCGCCCAAGGCGGAGCTGGTGGACGCGACCACCGTCATCCCGGACCTGGTGCTGGACCTGCGCTACGCGACGAAGGACAACTTCCTCAAGCGGCAGGTGTACCCGGACGGCGCGCGGTGTCTGTTGTTGCCGGACTCGGCGAAGCGCCTGGCGCGGGCCGCGGACGCGCTGCGCCCCCAGGGCTACCGGCTGAAGGTGTACGACTGCTACCGGCCGCGCGCGGTGCAGTACGAGATGTGGAAGATCCTCCCGAAGCCCGGCTACGTGGCGAACCCGCGCAAGGGCTCCAACCACAACCGGGGCGGGGCGGTGGACCTGACCCTGGTGACGAAGGACGGGGCGGAGGTGGAGATGCCCACCCCCTTCGACGACTTCACCCCCGCGGCGCACCACGGCTACTCCGGAGGCACCCCCGCCTCGCGCGAACACCGCGAGGTGCTGCGCAAGGCCATGGAGGGCGCCGGCTTCCTGCGCAACAAGATGGAGTGGTGGCATTACGACCTGCCCGGCGCTACGAAATTGCCGGTGCTGGACGTGCCCTTCACCCCGGCGGGGTGACGCCTGGCTGCTCGCCAGCCCAGTGGTTTCGCGCGGTTGCGTCAGGGACTGCGCGTTAGTGGGCGCGCGCACGGAGTGCCTGCTATTCCTGGCCGCGTATGAGTCAAACGCTCGCGGCGGCCTGGAAAACACGCTCATCTCTCCGTCCTCGGGGGCGCAGCTGGCGCCCACGCTCACCCCGGGGGCATCCACGACCCAGCGGCGCAACACGGTGCTGCCGCGGGTGGAGTGGAAGGGTCAGCAACCCAGCGTGGTGCCGCTGCAGCGCGAGCGCTTCGAGGAGGTGCGCGCGCTGGGGCAGGGCGGCATGGGCGAGGTGGTGCTGATCCGCGACCACGACATCGAGCGGGAGGTCGCGCTCAAGCGGCTGCCGCCGGGCGCGGACCTGGACCGCGTGCTGCGCTTCGTGGAGGAGATCCGCACGGTGGGCATGCTGGACCACCCGAACATCGCGCCCGTACACGACGTGGGCGTGGATGAGCAGGGCCGGTACTACTTCCTGATGAAGCACCTGAAGGGCGAGACGCTGGAGTCCATCATCGCCCGGCTGCGCAAGTCGGAGCTGGACGCGCTGGTGCGCTACCCGTTCCAGGTGCGCGTGCAGATCTTCCTGGGCGTGCTGCACGCGGTGGCGTACGCGCACGGCAAGGGCTTCATCCACCGCGACCTCAAGCCCGCGAACATCATGGTGGGCCCCTTCGGCGAGGTGACGGTGCTGGACTGGGGCCTCGCGCGCCGCGTGGGCGCGTCCGCCGCCCGGGCCATCGCGGCCGGTGAGCCGACGGACCTGCACTCGGCCCGGCCGCTCCAGACGGAGCTGGGCTCCGTGGTGGGCACGCCGCTCTACATGTCCCCGGAGCAGGCGCGCGGCGAGCACGACACGATGGACGCGCGCAGCGACGTCTACAGCCTGTCGGTGCTCTTCCACGAGCTGCTGTCGCTGACGCACTACCTGGAGGGCCTCCAGTCGGTGCCGGACATCATGACGGCGGTGCAGACGCGCACGCTGGACATGGGGTCCATGCACCTGAACAGCGCGCAGGGCCCGGTGCCCGCGGAGCTGATGTGGTTCGTGAAGAAGGGGATGAGCAAGGACCCCAAGGAGCGCTTCGAGTCCGTGGACGACATGGTGGCGCAGCTCCAGGCCGCGCTGGAGGGCCGCATCCACGTGCACTGCCAGCGCACGATGCTGAAGAAGACCCTGCACAAGGGCCTGCGACTCGCGGACCGCAACCCCACGGCCCTCATGGCGGCGGGCGTGGTGGGCGCGGGCCTGGTGCTCGCGTCGGCGGTGCACCTGGGCCTGTCGCTCTTCGGCGCGATGCTGCACTGAGCCCCGCGTCGCGGCTGTCGCCCCGGGAGCGCGCGGTGTGATGGACTGGCGGCGTGCAACGTCTCCGCCGCCTCCTCATGGCCTTCGTCCTCATCACCGGCATGCTGTACCTCGCGCTGTGCGCGCTCGCCTTCGCCGCGCAGCGCTCGCTCATCTACCCCGCGCCCCACGCGGAGCCCGCGATGCTGCGCGACCAGCCCGGCTTCGGCGTGGTGCCGCTGGCCAGCGGCCTCGACGTGGACCGCTTCTACCTGCCCGCGCCGCCGGGGCCCCCACGGTGGTGCACTTCCACGGCAACGGCGAGCAACTCCTGGATCAGCGGGGCTTCGGCCAGGCGCTCGGGGACGCGGGGCTGGGCTTCCTCGCGGTGGAGTACCCGGGCTACGGCGCGTCGCCGGGCAGTCCGACGGAGGCGGGCCTGTATTCGTCCGCGGAGGCCGCGCTCCAGTTCCTGCGCGAGCAGGGCGTCAAGCCGGAGGACATCGTGCTCAGCGGGCGCAGCCTGGGCACCGGCGTCGCGGTGGAGATGGCGCGGCGCGGGTACGGTGCACGCATGGTGCTGGTGTCCCCGTACACGTCCATGGTCGCCATGGGCCAGCGCACGCTGCCCTTCCTGCCCGCGTCGCTGCTGATGCGCGACCGCTACCTGTCGTTCGACAAGGCCCCCCACATCCCCATCCCCGTCCTCATCATCCACGGCGAAGAGGACGAGGTGATCCCCGTGGACATGGGCCGCGCGCTGGGACCGCGCTTCCCCCAGGCCCGGGTGGTGACCGTGCCGGGCGCCCGCCACAACGACGTGCTGGAGCGGGGCGGCCAGGAGGAGTTCGCGCGGCTGGCCACGTTCGCGCTCGACGGGACCTGAGCGGGCCGGGCGGACGCATGACGTCCTGCGTCGCGTTCCCTTGCGCCTACCGGCGACCCCCGGACTATGCTTCGTGTCTTCAACGCGATGTTTCATCGCGTCCTCAAGCTCCCCCGAGGGATGGATGCGCATCGACCCGGCCCCCGCCGCGACCCTGTCCGAAGCGGCCCGTGAAATCGTCGAAGTGGGCCGCTTCCTCAGCGTGCGCAACTTCGTGCCCGCCACCAGCGGCAACTTCTCCCGCAGGCTGGATGCCCGCACCGCCGCCGTCACGCGCTCCGGCGTGGACAAGGGCGAGCTGGTGGAGGCGGACATCCTGGTGGCGGACATCCACGCGCCGCCGCCCAAGGGCTCGTCCGCGGAGACGCCCCTGCACCTGCAGCTCTACCGCGACCGGCCGGAGGCGCAGGCCGTGCTGCACACGCACTCCGTGGTGGCCGCGCTGCTGTCGAACCTGCGGCTGCCGGAGGGCGAGCTGGTGCTCCAGGACTTCGAGCTGCTCAAGGCCCTGGGCGACACCCGCACGCACGAGGCGGCCGTGTCCATCCCCATCTTCCCCAACGACCAGGACATCCCCCGGCTCGCGGACAAGGTGACCGCGATGCTCCAGAAGCGCACGGACCTGGTCGCGTATCTCATTGCCGGCCACGGGCTCTATACCTGGGGCCGGAGCATGGCCGAGGCGCGCCGCCACGTGGTGGCGCTGGAACACCTGCTGACGTACGAACTCGAGAAGATGAAGGTGCGGCGATGAGCAAGCTGATTGTCTACCAGGACCACCAGCCGGAGGCGCCGCTGGGCGTCTACACCGAGCCCGAGGACATCCGTCGCGAGCTGAGGCCCGTGGGCGTGCGCTTCGAGCGCGTGAACGCGTCCGTGGACCTGCCGGAAGGCGCGGGCCAGGAGGAAGTGCTCGCGGCCTACAAGCACATCGTGGACGCGGAGATGAAGGCCCACGGCTACAACACCGTGGACGTGGCGCGCATCAAGCCGGATGCCCCCAACGTGGAGGCCGCCCGCGCGAAGTTCCTCTCCGAGCACGCCCACACGGAGGACGAGTCGCGCATCATGGTGGAGGGCAGCGGCTGCTTCTACCTGCACGCGGGCGACAAGGTGTTCCAGGTGGAGTGCACGCGCGGCGACCTCATCAGCGTGCCGGAGGGCATGAAGCACTGGTTCGACATGGGCGCCGCGCCCCGCTTCGCCGCCATCCGCTTCTTCATCCGTCCGGACGGCTGGGTGGGCCACTTCACCGGCGAGACCATCGCCGAGCGCTTCCCGAAGTACGCACCGTGAGCGCGCCCAAGGCCATCGTCACGGACATCGAAGGCACCACCAGCTCCATCGCCTTCGTGAAGGACGTCCTCTTCCCCTTCGCCCGGAAGCACCTGGCGGAGTACGTCGCCACGCACGGACAGTCGGCCACCGTGCGCCAGTGCCTGTCCGACGCCCGCACGCTCGCGGGTGAGCCCGGGCTGGACGAAACAGGCACCGTGGCGCTGCTCCAGCGCTGGCTCAACGTGGACCGCAAGGCCACGCCGCTCAAGACGCTCCAGGGGCTCATCTGGGAGCAAGGCTACGCGCGGGGCGAAATCAAGGGCCACGTCCACGCGGACGCGGCCCGGGCCCTGCGTGAGTGGCACGCCAGGGGCCTGCGCCTGTATGTCTATTCCTCCGGCAGCATCGCCGCGCAGAAGCTCATCTTCGGCTACAGCGTGGAGGGGGATTTGACGCGGGTGTTCTCCGGCTACTTCGACACCACCACCGGCCCCAAGGTGGAGGCCGCGTCGTACACGAAGATTGCCCAGGCGCTGGAGCTGCCGCCCGGGGACATCCTGTTCCTCTCCGACAACGTGGCGGAGCTGGACGCGGCGAAGCAGGCGGGCCTGCGCACCGCGGCCCTGGACCGGGGCGAGGTGGCCCTGCCGCCGGGCCACGGGCACCCGGTGTTCCACGACTTCACGTCGCTCGATCCGTTCGCGCGCGTGTCTTGAATTGATTCTCCATCCCGGAGCGGAGTCTCCCCCATGTCGAGTTCCAACAAGCCCGTGCTGGGCATCATCGGCGGCAGCGGCCTGTACCAGATTGACGGCCTGACGGACGTCTCGTGGCGCCGGGTGTCGTCGCCCTTTGGCGAGACGTCGGACGAGTTCTGCTTCGGCCGCATCGGCGACCAGCCGGTGGTGTTCCTGCCGCGCCACGGGCGGGGGCACAAGCTTCCCCCGTCGGAGCTGAACTTCCGCGCGAACATCGACGCGCTCAAGCGCAGCGGCGTCACGGACATCCTCTCCGTCTCCGCGGTGGGCAGCCTGCGGGAGGACCTGCCGCCCGGCACCTTCGTGGTGGTGGATCAGTTCGTGGACCGCACCTTCGCGCGCGTGAAGAGCTTCTTCTCGCAGGGGCTGGTGGCGCACGTGTCCATGGCGAAGCCGGTGTGCTCGCGCCTGGGCGACGCGGTGATGGCCGCGTGCGAGGGCCTGGACATCAAGATCGTCCGCGGCGGCACGTACCTGGTGATGGAGGGCCCGCAGTTCTCCACGCTGGCGGAGAGCAAGCTCTACCGGCAGTGGGGCTGCGACGTCATCGGCATGACCAACATGCCGGAGGCCAAGCTCGCCCGGGAAGCGGAGCTTTGCTACGCGAGCGTGTCGATGGTCACGGATTACGACTGCTGGCATCCGGACCACGACGCGGTGACGGTGGACCAGGTGGTCGCGGTGCTGCTGGGCAACGCGGGCAAGGCGCGCGGGCTGGTGAAGAACATCGCGCCGCTCGTGAGCCAGCACACGGCCCTGTGCCGCGCCGGCTGCCAGACGGCGCTGGAGCACGCCATCATGACGTCGCCGGACGCGCGCGACCCGGCCATGGTGGAGAAGCTCTCCGCGGTGGCGGGCCGCGTCCTCAAGCGCTGAACGCGGGAACAAGAAAGACACGGCGATGAAAGTCCAAGGCGTTCCGATGCGCTCCATCTGGGTCGAGTCCGACGGCTGGAGCGTCGGCGTCATCGACCAGACGCGCCTGCCGCACGCGTTCGTGAAGGTGAAGCTGTCCACGGCGGATGAAGCCGGCCACGCCATCCGCAGCATGCTCGTGCGGGGCGCGCCGCTCATCGGCGCCACGGCCGCGTATGGCGTGTGTCTGGCCATGCGGCAGGACGCGTCCGACGGCGCGCTGGAGCAGGCGCTGACCATGCTGCGGGCCACGCGGCCCACGGCGGTGAACCTGCACTGGGCGCTGGACGGGATGCGCGCGGCGCTGACGCCCCTGAAGCCCTCCGAGCGCGTGGCGGCGGCGTACCGGCAGGCGGCGGCGCTGTGCGACGAGGACGTGGCCATCAACCGCGCCATCGGCGAGCACGCGCTCAAGCTGTTCCAGGCGGCGTGGGACAAGAAGGGCCGCAAGGGCCGGCTCAACGTGCTCACGCACTGCAACGCCGGCTGGCTGGCCACGGTGGACTGGGGCACGGCGCTGGCGCCCATGTACCTGGCGCACGACGCGGGCCTGCCCCTGCACGTCTGGGTGGACGAGACGCGCCCGCGCAACCAGGGCGCGGTGCTGACGGCGTGGGAGCTGGGACAGCACGGCGTCCCGCATACGGTCATCGCGGACAACGTCGGCGGCCACCTGATGCAGCACGGGGAAGTGGACCTGTGCATCGTCGGCACGGACCGCACGACGGCGCGCGGCGACGTGGCGAACAAGATCGGCACGTACCTCAAGGCGCTGGCCGCGAAGGACAACGGCGTGCCGTTCTACGTGGCGCTGCCGTCGCCCACCATCGACTGGACCATCCACGACGGCGTGAAGGAGATCCCCATCGAGCAGCGCGACGGCGCGGAGCTCAGCGACGTGACGGGCCGGCTGCCGTCGGGGGACATCGCCACGGTGCGGATCACGCCTCCGGGCAGCCCCGCCGCGAACTACGCGTTCGACGTGACGCCCGCGCGGCTGGTGACGGCGCTCGTCACGGAGCGCGGCGTGTGCCCGGCCACGGAGGAGGGGATGCTGTCCCTCTTCCCGGAGCGGCGCGCGCAGCGGAGCGCGGCGAAGTGAGCGGGGTGGGGGGCCACCTGGCGCTGCGCGAGGCGATGGTGGCCACCGCGCGGCGGATGAACACGTCCGGGCTGAACCAGGGCACGTCCGGCAACCTGAGCCAGCGGGTGGAGGGCGGCTTCCTCCTCACGCCGTCCGGGATGAACTACGAGACGATGACGCCGGAGGACCTGGTCCTCATGCGCTTCGACGGCTCGCACGAGGGCCACCGCAAGCCGTCCACCGAGTGGCAGCTGCACCGGGACCTCCTCCAGGCGCGGCCGGAGGTGGGCGCGGTGCTGCACTCGCACAGCATGTTCAGCACCACGCTGGCGTGCCTGCGCCGGGGCATCCCCGCGTTCCACTACATGGTGTCCGCGGCGGGCGGCACGGACGTGCGGTGCGCGGAGTACGCCACCTTCGGCACCCCGGAGCTGGCGCGCAACATGATGGTGGCCCTGGAGGGCCGCAAGGCGTGCCTGCTGGCCAACCACGGGCTGGTGGCGGTGGGCGCGGACCTGCCCGCGGCCTTCAAGCTGGCGGTGGAGGTGGAGACGCTGGCGGCCATGTACTGGCGCGCGCTCCAGCTTGGCGAACCGGTGCTGCTGGACGACGCCGAGATGGAGCGCGTGTTCCAGCAATTCCGGGGGTATGGGCAGTAGGAAGCGCCTCGCGCACATGTTCCTGCATGATTCTCCGGGTCCCTGCCTCTAAGTCGGGAGGGGAGGGCTCGGGTGGGTCATCCCCGGTCCCAGGAGGAGTCGGCATGCGGTGGGTTCTCGGGTGCATGGTGGTGATGGCACTGGGGTGCGCCTCCATCATGCCGGGGGGGCGGGAGCCCTGGATGCGCGGCTGACGGACGCGCTCCAGGCCTATGACCAGGCCGCGACGCTCTACGAGGAGGGCCACTACGCCGAGGCCATGGCACCCGGCGCGCGTGCCCTGGCGCTGCGGGAGACCGTGCTCGGGGAGTCGCATCCGGACGTGGCCTACGCCCTGAACCTGCTGGGGGAGCTGTACCGGCTGCAGGGGGACTTCGCCCGGGCGGGCGTCCTCCACGAGCGCGCGCTGGCCATCCGGGAAGCGGTGGTGAACGACGACGCCGCGAGGTCCGTCACCGCGGCCGCGCTGCTCAGCTTCGCCGCCTCCCCCGCGATGGAGACGGACCGTCAGGCCGGGGGCTTCTACGACCACGGGCACGCCTTCGCCCGGCGGACGAACAACTTGTACAGCCTGGACAAGCGCCGCCGCATGGGCGCGTTCGCCAGCCAGGAAGCGACCCTCAACGAGAACCAGTCCGCCTACGCCGAGTCCCTCAACAACCTGGCCAACCTCTACCAGCAGCAGGGGCTCTACAGCCGGGCGGAGCCGCTCTACTCGCGCGCGCTGGATTTGCGGGAGAACGTGCTCGGCAAGCAGCACCTCACCGTCGCGGACTCGCTCAACAACCTGGCGCTGCTCTACCGGGAGCAGGGCCTCTACAACCGGGCGGAGCCGCTGTACGTGCGGGCGCTCTCCCTGCGCGAGTCGGCGCTGGGCAAGAAGCATCCCCTGGTCGCGGACTCGCTGGACACCCTGGCCACGCTCTACCAGGACCAGGGCCTCTACAGCCGCGCGGAGCCGCTGGCCTGCGCGCGCTCGCCATCCGGGAGTCGGCGCTCGGAAAGCAGGATCCCCTGGTGGCGGACTCGCTCAACAACCTGGCCAATCTCTATCAGGACCAGGGGCTATATGACCGGGCGGAGCCGCTCTACGCGCGCGCGCTCGCCATCCGCGAAGCGGCTTCCGACGGCAGCGCTTCGGACCTGGCCGCCGCGCTCAACAACCTGGCCACGCTCTATCAAGCGCAGGGGAAGTATGCCCGGGCCGAGCCGCTCTATGCGCGCGCGCTCGGCCTCTGGGAGGCGGCGCTCGGCAGGAACCATCCGCACGTCGCCGCGTCGCTCAACAACCTGGCCACGCTCTACCGCAAGCAGGGGAAGCTCA
>NZ_JBKGHJ010001249.1:0-414 GCF_046520365.1 Corallococcus sp. 4LFB | reverse complement strand
TGCTCGAAGACGTGATGGGGCTGAGTGACTGGGACAAGCTGGGCGTGGCGCTTGCGCTGTCTCTCGAACCCCTCAAGGCGAGCATCTCCCGGGCCGTGGAGGACACCCTGGCGCCTCAGCTCTTCTACTCGGTGATTGCCACCGGCCTCGTGACCTGGGCAGCGCTGGCCGCCAACCCCGAGCCAGCCTTCACCAAGGCCGCTGCGTTCATCTCGGCTCTGTTGCTGATCTACCTGGGAGCGGAGACCTTCCTGGAGCTGATCGACGCGAGTCAGGAGCTGAAGCTTGAGACGGACCAAGCCACCACCTGGAAGCAACTGGATCAGTCCGGTCAACGCTTCGCCGCCCGGGTAGGTCCGTCCATCGCGCGGGTTCTCGTCCTCGCGGTCACGGTCGCGGTGAGCTACGGCATGA
>NZ_JBKGHJ010001248.1:0-414 GCF_046520365.1 Corallococcus sp. 4LFB | reverse complement strand
TGCCGTTCGAGAAGCTGGTGGAGGAGCTGAGGCCGGAGCGAGACCTGGGCCGCACGCCGCTGTTCCAGGTGTCCTTCACGCTGAACACCGCGAAGACGGGAGGCACCACGGCCCTGCCGGGTGGGCTCGTGATCCATGCGGTGGAGACGGAAGGATCAACCGCGAAGTTCGACCTGTCGCTGTCGATGTCAGAGACAGGGCAGGGGTTGGCGGCGACGCTGACGTACAACACGGACCTCTTCGTGGAAGGGACGGCGAAGCGGCTGCTGGGCCACCTGGCTGTCTTGCTGGAGGAGGTGACGGCCCGGCCCGACGCGCGAGTCGGAGACGTGGCCCTGCTGCGAGGCGCTGAAGCGCGCAAGGTCCTGGTGGAGTGGAACCAGACGGCCGTGGAGTTCCCGCGTTCGGAGACGC
>NZ_JBKGHJ010001247.1:0-424 GCF_046520365.1 Corallococcus sp. 4LFB | reverse complement strand
CGGACGCGACGCTCGCGAGCTTGCCGCTCCTCACGGCTCCGGAGCGTCAGCAGTTACTCGTCGACTGGAATGGCCCTCGTGCCGAGTTCCCTCGCGACCTCTGCCTCCATGACGCCTTCGCCGCCCAGGCTCTTCGCACGCCTGACGCACTGGCTGTCATCTGCTGCGACGAGCAGCTCACCTTCCGTGAGTTGGACACGCGCGCCAATCAACTCGCCCACCGGCTGGTGAAGCTGGGCGTCGGCCCCGACGTGCGCGTGGTGCTCTGCGTGGAGCGCTCCGTCGAGGCCCTCGTCGGCATCCTCGGCACTCTCAAGGCCGGTGGCGCCTACGTCCCCATCGACCCCAGCTACCCCCGTGAGTGGCTCTCCCACGTCCTCACCGACACGGGCGCTCCAGTGGTGCTTACCCAGCAGCGCCTGCG
>NZ_JBKGHJ010001246.1:0-426 GCF_046520365.1 Corallococcus sp. 4LFB | reverse complement strand
CTCTCCGGGCACACCCACCGGCACCGGCTGCCCGTGCGTGTCCAGCACGTACGCCTGCGTGCCCTCCAGCGGACGGCCAATCCTCGGCTCCGTCTTCGCTCCGCGCTCCACTCGCGCGTGCGTCGAGTACGTCGTGTCTTCCGTCGGGCCGTAGAGGTTGTTGACCTCCTTCACCTGCGGCAGCGCGTACAGCGCCTGCACCAACCGGTTCGGCAGCGCTTCACCCGCCAGGTTCACCGTCTCCACCGACGACGGGATGCCTCCGCTTCGCACCAACTCCGCCACCGCCGACGGCACTGTGTTCAGCAGCGTGACGCGGCCCGCTTCCTTCAGCCCCGCCAGTGCCAGCGCGTTCTCCGCCACCACCACCGTGCCGCCGCTCACCAGCGGCGCGAAGACTTCGAAGACGGAGAGGTCGAAGTTCAG
>NZ_JBKGHJ010001245.1:0-428 GCF_046520365.1 Corallococcus sp. 4LFB | reverse complement strand
CTCGCGCTGCCAGACGCCGAAGTCCGCGTACTGCACGCCCAGGGGCGGCAGGGGCACGGGCTGGCCTCGCGCGAAGGCGCCGTAGAGCAGCGCCACCTCGCGCACCAGCAGCGTCATGGACCAGCCGTCGGAGACGATGTGGTGCACCACCACCACGAGCAGGTGCGCTCCCGGCGCCGACGTCAGCAGCAGCGCGCGCAGCAGTGGGCCCTTCGCAAGGTGGAAGGGCTGGGCCGCCGCTTCACGCGCCAGGCGCCACGCCTCTTCTTGAGATGAGCCCGTGAGGTCCTTGCGCTCCAGGGTGAGCACCGGCTCCGCTGACACCACCTGCACGGGCCCGGAGGCGTCCTCGCGGAAGGTGGTGCGGAGCACCTCGTGACGGCGCACCACTTCGCGCAGCGCGCGCTCCAGCACGTCCACGTCCAGCG
>NZ_JBKGHJ010001244.1:0-432 GCF_046520365.1 Corallococcus sp. 4LFB | reverse complement strand
CCGGCCGCACCCAGGCGGAGACCGAAGGCCTCATCGGCTTCTTCGTCAACACCCTGGTCCTGCGTGCCCACGTCCAGCCGCAGGACTCGTTCCGCCAGCTGCTCTCCCAGGTGCGCGGCACGACGCTCGCGGCCTACGAGCACCAGCACGTCCCCTTCGAGAAGCTGGTGGAGGTCCTCCAGCCTTCGCGAGACCTGAGCCGCAGCGCGCTCTTCCAGGCGATGTTCTCCCTGCAGAACGCGCCCACCGAAGCGCTTCGCCTGGCCGGCCTGTCCTTCCAGACCGTCCCGGTGGACACCCGGTCCTCCAAGTTCGACCTCACGCTCACCCTCGTCGAATCGCCCCAGGGCTTCGTCGGAGCGCTGACGTATGCCACGGACCTCTTCGACGCCTCGACCGTGCAGCGCATGGTGGGCCACCTGGGCGTGCTGC
>NZ_JBKGHJ010001243.1:0-438 GCF_046520365.1 Corallococcus sp. 4LFB | reverse complement strand
CAGGTGCCGCGAGGCACGCCGCTGTTCCAGAGCCTCTTCGTCTTCGAGAACTACCCGCTGGACGCATCACTCGCGGCGCAGGGCAATCCGCTCGGCATCCGTGACGTGCGCGGCGTCGAGCGCAGCAACTATCCGCTGACGGCCTCTGTGATTCCGGGCCGCGAGCTGCTGCTGAAGCTGGCGTACGACACGCCGCGCTTCGAGGCGGAAGGGATTGGGCGGCTGCTGGAGCAGTGGCGCCGTGCAGTGGAAGGACTGGTGGCGGGGGAGACGGGGCGGCTGTGGGAAGTTGGGGTGCTGTCGGCGGAGGAGAAGCAGCGCGTGCTGGTGGAGTGGAACCAGACGGCGAGCGACTCCCCGCGCGAAGCCAGCATCGTGGACGTCTTCGCGGCGCAGGTGGCGCGTCGTCCTGACGCGGTGGCGCTGGAGGCGGGCGAG
>NZ_JBKGHJ010001242.1:0-442 GCF_046520365.1 Corallococcus sp. 4LFB | reverse complement strand
GCGTCTCCGAACGCGGGAACTCCACGGCCGTCTGGTTCCACTCCACCAGGACCTTCTGCGCCTCAGCGCCTCGCAGCAGGGTCACGTCTCCGACTCGTGCGTCGGGCCGGGCCGTCACCTCCTCCAGCAGGACTCCGAAGAGACCCAGCAGCCGCTTCGCCGTCCCTTCCACGAAGAGGTCCGTGTTGTAGGTCAGCGTCGCCGCCAACCCCTGCCCTGTCTCCGACATCGACAGCGACAGGTCGAACTTCGCGGTCGTGGCCTCCGTCTCTACGGGGCGCAATGCCAGCGACTCCTTCGGACCGGCGTCACTTGTCTGCGCGGGCGTGTTCTGGAGGCTGAAGAACACCTGGAACAGCGGGGTGCGGCCCAGGTCTCGCTCCGGCCTCAGCTCCTCCACCAGCTTCTCGAACGGCACCTCCTGGTGCGCGTACGCGCCCAG
>NZ_JBKGHJ010001241.1:0-442 GCF_046520365.1 Corallococcus sp. 4LFB | reverse complement strand
TCGCGGCCACGGCCTCCAACAGCGTGCGCAGGTGGCTCGCCATCCGCTCGACGGTGCTCTGCTTGAAGAGGGCGGTGCTGTACTCCAGCGTGCCGCGCAAGCCTTCAGCCCCTTCAGTGAAGAAGAGGCTCACGTCGAACTTCGACGTCGAGTGGGTGGACTCCAGGCCTCGCAGCCGCAGGTCCGGCAATCGCACGTCCTCCGTGGGCACATTCTGGAGCGCCAGCAGCGTCTGGATGAGAGGTGTGTGGCTGAGGCTGCGCGTCGGCTGGAGGGCCTCCACGAGCTTCTCGAAGGGCACCTCCTGGTGCTCGTAGGCCTCCAGCACGGTGGCGCGCACCTGCTGAAGCAGCGCCCGGAAGGACTGGCCCTCTTCCAGCTTCGCGCGAAGGACGAGCGTGTTGACGAAGAAGCCGATGAGGCCCTCCGTCTCCGCGCGGGT
>NZ_JBKGHJ010001240.1:0-443 GCF_046520365.1 Corallococcus sp. 4LFB | reverse complement strand
CCGACGTGAAGTCCACGTACGCGACGTTGCGGCTTCCCACGCCACTCTGCGGCGCATGCTTAGGCTGGCGGGCAAGCTCCTCCCGCGCCTCCTCCAGCCGCACCACGTCCAGCCCTTCCGTCGGAAGGCGCTCGCCCAGCGCCCGCGTCGTCACCAGCACGCGCGCCCCGGCCTCCTTCAGCATGTACGCCAGCCGCTCGCGCGGGTAGTCCGCCTCCAGCGGCACGTAGGCGCCACCCGCCTTGAGGATGGCCACCAGCGCCACCACCAGCTCCACCCCGCGCTCCAGGCACAGCGCCACCCTCGACTCCGGGCCCACTCCGCGCGCCCGCAGCAGGTGCGCCAGCTGGTTCGCCCTCGCATCCAGCTGCGCGTACGTCAGCCTCTCCTCGCCCGCCTCCAGCGCCACCGCGTCAGGACGACGCGCCACCTGCGCCGCGAAG